>DATDKS010000088.1:0-2761 GCA_036519825.1 Nitrososphaera sp.
CTGATTCATCCTACTATTTTCTCACTGTTATTAAAAATATATACCTTTGTTATTAAAAAATATGGAAGCCCTTATAAATAACTTAATAATAATGTATCTCAATGGCGATAGTTAGTATTTCACTTAACAACGATATCTTGACAGAAATAGACAAGTTGCAAAAAGCCCTTGGTTTTTCCGGCAGATCCGAGATTGTAAGAGCCGGTATCAGAAACCTTCTGGCAGATGAAAAGGACAGGCAGGATTTGTATGGAGAGCTCTTTGCAGTCCTTTTGGCAATACATGATGAAAAATCAGACGATCAGGTGACAGAAATGCGGCACGATTATGATAAACTGATCACTACCCATATACACAACAAGATAGATCGAGACCGATGCCTTGAAATATTTTTGCTAAAAGGTGAAGCGGCAGAGATAAAGGATATGACTAAAAAATTCCAATCAAACAAAAAGATGGATCATGTAAAGCTGATAGCAATGTAATGTAGTAGCAGGGTAATCCGGATAATCGCCATGATCACTTTTTTCACAAGCCCAATTGGGCTTGGTCACGCAACTCGCGACATTGCCATTGCAGAGGAACTGAAAACTGACATCCTGTTTGCAAGTGGTGAAGGCGCGTCAACCCTGATCGCAAGAAAAGGGTTCAATGCCCTCGACGTTTACAAGCCCGAGAAATTCATTGTTGAATCTGGGCAGCTTCAACATGTATTCAAGTGGCTCCTACGATACTACCTGTATTACAAAAAGTGCAAGACAATTGCAAAAGAAATTCTGGACAACCACAATGGATTGATAATAAGTGATGAGGACTTTGCCTCGATTGCAGTCGCCAAGAAAACGGGTCAAAGGCGCGTGCTGATAACCGATATTATCGAAAGTCATTTTACAACTGGCCTTGCGTCAGTAATAGAGAAAAAGATGAACAAGTCGATGCATAATATTATGCACACATGCGACTGTGTCATCATTCCTGAAGTTGGAGACGACAGGGACAACATCCGCTATGTTGGCCCTATAGTGAGGCGGGCTAGCGCCGACCGTAACACGCTGCGCAAACAATTTTGTTTTGAGAAGAATACAATACTTGTTAGCAGCGGTGGAACCGATGCCGGCAAATACTTGGTTCAAAAGGTAATAGAGGTGCATCGCCAACTTCAAAGCAAGCTAGATTCTGAACTCATAATTGTGTCTGGTCCTTCGCTAGAACTGCCTGATTCACAGGAGTATCGTAACCTCGGCTTTGTCAATAACATGCATGATCTAGTCTACGCTGCTGATCTCGTAATATCCCCTGCTGGCAGATCAACAATGGATGAGTCGATGGCATACGGAACGCCTGGAATTTTTATACCAATAAAGAACCACTTTGAGCAGGAGCAAAACGCAGCACGCTTTGGCTTCAAGTATGAAGACATTTTTCGACTTGAGCACCTAATTAAAGAAAAGATCGGATGCAGAAGCAATGCAGTGGATATAAAGGGTGCCGCAAGAGCGGCCAAAATTATTTCTATGCTTATGTGATTTATACAACTGGTAGATATAATTTTTGTATTAAGGAAAATTGATATAGTATTTCCATCGAAACTTGCAATCTGGTTGAATTATGAATCCAATAAGCTGCCCCATTGTTGCTCTGTTTCTATCTTTGGTTTAATAGTCATTCGCTGTTAAATCATATAACTCAAGGTAGATGTCTGTATTTAGTATTTCTTGTATCTATTCTGTTGACCAAACCTGAGCATTGTTATGGATTATCTAGATGACAGCTAAAATAAATCTCTGATAGAGGATATTATTAATACTTCTAAGCAGCTGATTCATAGCAGTGTGAAGTCAAGCGCACTTGAAGAACTACTTGGTCAAGATTACAAGAAGATATCAAAAAAAATAGAGAAGTTCATCTCTGCCTACATTTCGAAAAGCTCTGCAAAGGGGTTGGTAATAGGACTGAGCGGCGGTCTTGATTCGTCTGTCGTTCTCAAGTTAAGTGTAAATGCACTTGGGCGATCAAACGTGCTTGGCCTTGTTATGCCAAGCGACACTACTCCAAGAGAAGATACCTCCCATGCGATAGATCTGGCTAAGGAGCTTAGGATAAGATATCACATTATTGACATCTATCCACTAATCCAAAAATTTGAAGAGATTCTGCCAGAGGACAAGGAGGCAAGAGGAAACCTGATGGCAAGAATTCGTATGTGCCTTCTATATTACTATGCGGCGATTAATGGCTATATTGTGGCAGGCACCTCAGACAAGAGTGAAGTCCAAATTGGGTATTTTAGTAAGTTTGGAGATGGAGCCGCAGATATTATGCCCATTGCTGGATTGTATAAGACACAGGTGAGGGCTCTTGCACAATATTTGGGTATTCCTTCAGCAATAGTTCAAAGGAAGAGCAGCCCTAGGCTCTGGGAAAGCCACCTTGCAGAAGAGGAGATAGGAATGGATTATGAAATGATAGACCAGATGCTGCACTTGCTCGTCGACAAAAAAATGCAGCTAAAAGATGCAACAAGAAAGCTAGGAATACATGCAAAGCATATCAAAAAGGTCAACAAGATGATAGAAAAAAGTTTGCACAAGCGTAGCCCTGCTGTTACTGTCTCTCTATGATCTTTTGTTTGCTTGTAGATGTGACTCTAATTCCAAATTTGAAAAGTCTCATCATCAGTACCTCTTCAAATTTGATGGTATTGTGTGGATCTCAAAAGACGCACTCTGTAGCCACATTATCTCTGCAAGGCTCTGTATCT
>DATDKS010000089.1:0-3042 GCA_036519825.1 Nitrososphaera sp.
GGAAAGCAGCTCAACCACAATTTTGAGGTAAGAATTGCAAACCTGAAGAATATGATCAAAAAAGAATTTGGCAATGTCAACTACGAAATTGCAAAGCTTGATGGCGATTTTGGTCCGGCAGTAACCAAAGGCGATGTCGAAGCGCTAGTGACAAGCGCTGAAACTCAAAGCAAGGGCAAGCTCCTTAACGGGATGCGTGCTGAAACTGGTGTGAAGCCTGTAAAGGTAATTACCGTAGAACTAGTCAAAGCAGAGGATGGCTCGACGATTTCTTCGACCCGAATCAGAACTGGCGAAATAGACAGACAGGGAAGAAGACTATTACCAAGAAGATCCTCAAAAGATCCAACTCCACGAATTACAGCCGGCGGACGGTGAAGATTAAGAAGAAAGAAGATAGAAAAAGATAAGTGTGTACGTCAGAGAGAAAAATAGAAAGCATTCAAAAATCAAAGACTGAAAGGGGTACCATACTAGGATGTGAATCCATTGCAGGTAAAGCAGCTGGATTTAGTTTGGAATACATCAGATAAGGTCTAAAGAAGGAATGTGCTATATGGTGTTTAACTATAAATACCAAAATTTTGACAAATCTTACTTTTTTATTTTGAGATGTAGCGGTTGCAATTTATTTAATTATGCCTGGGTGATTCTATCTATTGCAGCATCAAGATATTCTTTATCGATCTCAAACCCGACAAAGGAGATCCCAAGGCGCAGTGCTGCAACTCCAGCAGAGCCGATACCGACAAAGGGGTCAATGACCAATTTTGCGCTGCCATGTAACCTGATGCACATCTCTGGAAGCTTGACAGGAAATGTTGCGGGATGTGGACGCTGCTTGCTTCTGCTTTGTATGGTTTGATAAGGTATGAACCACATGTTGCCTCTGTCCCGTCTGTCTTCCTTGTTGGCTGCCTTCCAGCGCTCAATATTTGTCTTATCTTGGTACGATACACCGACAGCCAGCTTGTCAAGGTGCACGTCGCCATACTTTGTAAAGTGAAAGATATATTCATGACAATCATTGAGGAACCTATTACTCACTATTGGCTTGAAGTGGCCGACTGCAATGTCGCCGGCAATATTCGGGTAGTTACCGACTTCAGCCTTGTTTATTGCTATAGATTTGACCCAGTGGATGACGTTTTGTAGAACAAAGTACTTCCTCAGAACATGTGCTACATCCCACGCTATCCAGGGATCCTTTGGCTTGTTTCCTACATTTAGGAAAAAAGAACCGTCATCTGTAAGCGCCTGCTTGACTGCAATGCCTACCTCTTCCATCCATGTCAAGTATTTTTCACGAGGGAGCTCGTCCTTGTACGAGCTATAGCCTGTGCCGATGTTGTAAGGAGGGGAAGTGACAACCACATCAGCTGACTTGTCTCTGACGTTTTCCTCCAATCCAGTTATGCAGTCCTTCAGGTAAAAGGTGGCGGTGCAATTGCTTTTTTGCAGGACCCTGTAGGGCTCGTCTTGATTCTGCAATCAGGAATTAAGACACAGCAGCCCAGCATTTATCTTTTGCATTTTATAGTTGCGAATATAGCATTGATGAGATATAATGTTATATGCTTCCCAGCAATGCTTTGCTCTGTAGATATGATAACACCACCTACCTCTTTTGAAGTGACGACGGCTACTGTCAGTGCAATCTATGCTTGTAGCCGGGAGGAGATGAAGAGGTGACGGTGTAGCCAAAATCAAAAAAAGGTACAATACAAGAAAAATTTTATGCGATAGTTTTTAACATAGAATGGATATTGCTAACATCTAGCACTAAAGAAGTGGAAATATACATCAAGATAGAAAAGGAATGAGCCAAGCCAAAGGTCTGTATAGTAGTATTATTATGCCAGTCGTTGTATGTTTTTATGGTAATTTTTATTTCTAGCGAGTTTGTCGATTACTAGGGCTCCGAGAATTCCCATTGCGGCCGTCGGAATAGCTACAAGAGGAAACACATTTTGTATCATCCCAAAGTATATCTGCGCAATCAGGCTTGGCCAGACAACCTTGCTCTCAAATACTTCATTGTATGTGTATGTTATCAATGGATAGTACAGCATAAAGAATGCAAGGCTGACAATTGTGCCTGCAGCGTACAGTGAAAGTCTTGATCTGGAAAATGCAAGCAGCGCATCGGCAGCCACGATTGGGATGATGCTTGATATGTAGAATGGGATGGTGGGGGCAAGCGCGCTGTTTGGAATAATCGAAGTCAATACACCTATTATGATAAAAGCAACACCAGCCATAGAGAGCACACCAAACCGCTTGCCGGCAAGGGCAGACGAGCCTATTAGGCAGGCAGATATCAGAAATGGGAAGGCAAGCGTAGCAACAGTCACTCCAACAGTGGGGTGGGGATTAAAGTTAAAGTATGCAGTCTCTGAAAACGGCAGAGAAAACATATCAATCATGCCTGATGCTGCAAGCCATATTGGCAATATTGCAATAACAATCAGAACAGAAGGCAACCCTCTTGTACTCTGAGCTAAGCCTGCAAGCGCGCCAGCACTACCTATTACCATGCCACTTACAAGCACAAAATGGGGCGGACTGAGTAAGCCGTCAAGCCCAAAGGCGGAGTGCCACCCAAAGTCTACAGGCGCAGCACTTATCAGCATTACTACACCGGCTATAACCAATTTCACTGGCCAGATCATCTTGCCTGCAGCTGTACCACTAGATTTTGAAGCAGAGAATATCAGAACTGTACCTACAACTGCAGAAGCTACACCAGAGTAGAGTATAGCATGGGGAAGTGCAAAGAAAGTTTCAGGTTTGTTGAGCAAGTGGTTGGTGATATCCCAGCTGCCGCCTGCAGCGGCTAGCAGCATGCCAAGGCTTACAAGCACATAACCTGCAAAGAGCTTGCGGCCGAGGCCATACACTTCAAGGTACTCTTGATGCCGGAAATAGTTCAATACCCATTTTTAGCAGATTTAATAATTAAGGCTTTGTCACTTGTACTGAATATGTTTCAACAAACTCTTTCTGTTGATCGAGTGTACCATCCTGGGGATAATGCGCTTG
>DATDKS010000090.1:0-21732 GCA_036519825.1 Nitrososphaera sp.
CCGTTGCCAGCCGTCTCCGGCTAATTATCGCTAATTCGGGTGCCTGCAGTGAGGGAGGAGTTTCCTCTCTTTCGAGTGACCCACCCACTGGCTCACACGCAGTATCAATGGACAGAATTGATATTAAAACCTAGGCGTTACCTACTAGAATTCTTCCTAAAGAAGTTTCCCAGTTGAGGAAAATACTCTTTTTCCACCTTAGCCACTTGCTCTTCTGTTTCGGCATCTGCATAGTCATCTAGAAGATATGCATTGAGCTCAAGAAATGTGTGACCCCACTTGAACTTGTCCATCATTTTTGCAGCAAGCTCCTTTTCATTCAAGATATAGAGTGCGCCTGCAAGGGCTTCTACGGTCGATAGCTTGCCTAGTGTGGCATAGTTGGTGGGGTTCGCGGCCAGCATAGCAGGGAGCCTTCTCGCTATCCCACGAGCAGCAAGGCGTTGATGCTTTAGTACCTCGTCTGCGCGTTCCCATGAGCAGTCAATAGCGCATACAGAATCTGCTACTGTTTGGTCGTATTTCAAAATAGGAGCTTCTGAGAACGGATTGAGCACAATGGTAATCCGCGAGATAAACTTGACTGATGATGCTAAGCGGAACCTGACCAGCTTGGCTGCAGTGCACTTAAATGGATCGTCTTGATGGAGCATGTAGACTAGTGGTTTCATACTATATCATGTTTAGCCAAGATCATTAAAGTTTTTATTCACTTGACTTTCACTTGTTGCGTGCCGCCAGCGATATCTACAATCCATTTTCCATTTGAGCTAAAAAAGGATCAAATGGAGGCTGTCAAAGCATGGGTTGACAAAGGCTGCAGGGGGTCTGTCATCTTTAGCACCGGCACCGGCAAGACTGAGATTGCATTTGAATGCGCAAGGTGGGCAGCTAAGCTGTCAGGACAGGATCGCTTTACGATATTGTTTCTAGTTCCAAGAATAGTGTTGATAGAGCAAAACGTCAGGCGTCTGCGGCGTTACGGCATTTCTAATGACCACATTGGCATCTACTATGGTGAGCGCAAGGATATCAGAGAGATCACTATCAGCACGTATCAGAGCGCCGTCAATAACCACAACCTAATAAGAAGTGCCAGGATGGTAATACTTGATGAAGTCCATCTTGTGAGCGAAAGTGCAGTTGCATTTGACAGCATCTTTGATATTATTGTAGAAGATTCGCGCAAGGCGATTCTAGGACTCACTGCGACCATAAATGAAAAGGACCCAAAATATCAAACAATCTTAACTGTAGTCCCGCCTGTCAAGAAATACATGATCAAAGATGCAGTCACAGACGGCAGGCTCGCTAAGCCTATCGTCAAGCCAGTGCAAGTAAGCTTTACGCCGGAGGAGCAAAAAAATTATGACAATGCAAGTACAGCAATAAAGGATATCTCAAGAAAGCTTCAGGCCTATGATCCGGTCAAGATGACCAAGATACTAATGCATGGAGGGTCGCGGGCATCAATGGCAAAAATATGGTTTGCTCATGTGCGAAAACGTAAAGAATTGCTCAGCGCCACTAAACAGAAGCTCCTCAAGGCAGCAGAGCTGGTGAAGAGGCATGCAGGCGAGCGCATCATGATCTTTAGCGAAACTATCGACTCAATTCAACAACTAAAGGCCATACTTGAGGCAGATGGAATACCAGCCCAAACAATACACAACGGAATCAAACCAAAGGAAAGGAAGCAGATCCTGGAAAGCTGGGGTAAAGATTATTTTCCATTACTGTCGGTCCACACGCTTGAAATTGGGTACGATGTGCCGCATGTTGGCATTGCAATGATTATTGCTAGCACATCTAATATGAACCAAGTTGCGCAGAGAATTGGACGGGTAGTTAGGAAGGTGGATGGAAAGGATCAGGCGCTCGTATATGTAGTCTACGTTAGCGGTACCAAAGATGACAATGTGCTAAAGGTAGTCAGGGCGTCAGTTGAAAAGGAAGATGAAAGAACAGCTACTGTTCGCGTCCTGAAAGGGAAGAGGCCTACGCATGGTCAAAAGACTATCACAAAATTCTCATAGGTCAATGCAGGTAGACAACATACCGCCAACATGCTCAAAGTACGTATCTATGTCCATCTCGACTACCTTACCTGCATCAATATTTATAATATATGTTATGTGTAACCGACCATTTAGAATCTCATCTTCAGTCACAGGTGGATTCTTGTAATACTTATCACACAGTACTTTGATTTTTTTAATTTCATTTGGTCTTCTGTCTCGAGGCGGACGCCTGAACAGGGCCGGTATCAGAAGGACGCTGACAGGTGGAGTGGCCAAGACGAACTGATTTGCATACTTGCTATAGCGTGCTATCTTGCTTGCAATCCTTGCAGCATAGTAGGAGAGAGGATCGAGTGCATGCTCCGGTGGAATAAAGCCCGTCTCAATTTCAACAATGGCTGCACCGTCCCCCTTTTCTGCATACACGTCACAGATCAAAATGTCTGTCAGCTGCTTCTCAACGTCAACTTTATAGCCGTAGCGGATCAGGTGCTTGGCGCATACAAGCTCCATCGCGGAATGATTTATCTTGACAAGGTTTCTCATGTAAAGTTCAATGAGTCTGTTCTTTACAAAGTTCATTCTCTCCACTATTTCTTCTGGTTCGCCTGCTGACATTCTGCCAGAGAGCGATGTTACATCTGCAACAAAGCGCTGTAAATCCAATTATCACAACAATATAGCCAAGTATGGTTTTAAATGTGATGCTCAATTAGCAACATTAAAAATTACCCAAGACCCATGCTTATATTATAATGTCACTCTCAACAATCAATAAGATAACAATCCTGGGCTCGGGTATTATGGGTCACGGTATCGCTCAGATATCTGCAATGGCCGGCTACAATGTATCCTTGCGAGACATCGAGCAGTCTTTTCTTGACAAAGCAATGGAGAAAATAAAATGGTCTCTCAATAAACTAGTCGAAAAACACAAGCTGTCACAGACAGAGGCTGACAAGATCTTTGCTAGAATCACACCAGTCGTTGACCTAGAGCAGGCACTCAAAGGTGCAGATCTGCTTATTGAAGCAGTCCCAGAGGACATGAACTTGAAAAGGAAGGTGTATGCAGAGGTGGATAGCTTTGTAGAGAACAGGACACTTTTTGCTTCAAACACAAGCACTCTTCCAATTACAGAAATGGCGGCACTGACAAGCAGGCCGGATCGCTTTATCGGCCTTCACTTTTTCAACCCACCACAGCTGATGCCCTTGGTCGAAGTGATACCGGGCGGGAAAACGAACCACAGTATGATTGACATGGCAACAGGTCTTGTGAAAAAGATTGGCAAGCATCCAGTGCTCTGTAAAAAAGATGTGCCCGGCTTTATTGTCAACCGCATCTTTATACCGCTTGTTCACGAAGCTGTATACTGCCAAGAAAGAGACAATGTTCCAATGACTACTATAGATTCGGCAGTCAAGTTCAAGCTATCATTACCAATGGGCATATTCGAGCTTGCCGATTATAGTGGCCTTGACGTGATACACAAAGCGACTGTCGAGATGTATTCTCGAGACAAGAAAGTCATTCGGCCCCATCCCAAGGTAAAGCAGCTGTTTGACGAAAAGAATCTTGGCCAAAAGTCTGGCAAGGGCTTTTACGAATATAAGGGTGACAAGTACGAGCGCATAAACCTAACAGAGCAAGAGGCTGCGAAGTACAATCCCATTGCGCTGATCGGAGTGGCGGCCAACAACGCGGCATGGCTTATTTCAAACGGCGTGTGCAGCAAAGAAGATTTGGAAAAGGCGCTCAAGCTTGGCATGGGGTTGAAAAAGGAGCTGTTCACCACAGTACAGGAATTTGGAGTCAAGACTATCATTCGTAGTCTGCAAGACTTGGCTGCAAAATATGGGCCGTTCTATGATCCTGATCCATACTTGGTCAACTATCAAGATTAACAGTTCTTTCGATAGCAGTCATCTTCAAGAGCATCTAGTTACACGATAAAATTAGGCGTCATTGAATTTTCCATGCGATACTTCTTTGACTCCTATTCTTCAGATGAAAGACTCAGAGAACACATGGAGCAGCGAATAGATCATGAGGATTACATACACGCAAAATGGCTAGTCATTTAGATCCTTGAGCTCAAATCGCTAGCCATAGTTGCAGCTGTTGCTGGAGGCGTGTGACAGAGTATCCTGGTAGAGTATTGCATGATATAATGCAATTCTCCAAATAGAGCATTAACAAATCTCTTTTGCAAACCTTCTCCTTCCTTAACTTCTACGAGCAATAGGACATACTTTTGTTATTAAAGCAACAAGCCAGCGTATGCTAATTCATACTGTCTTTTGATCTGTGGCCTATATCTAGATCTTCAAGCGCGAGTTCTAGTTTCTATGATCTTGCCCTCACAGTAGTATCAAGTATCATTTCTACTGCTGTCTTTGCATCTTTTGCAACAATTATTGAGACCCTGTTGCGCTCATCCAAAAACTTACCGCCATAAATATCTGCTATGCCTCCGCTTCCCGATATCGCTACCATTGTCTTCTTAGTCATGTAGCCTACACCTAGCTCAATAAGCGTTCCTATGCCGCCACCTACTGCGATTATCCCATCGGCTGAGGATGCAACTACAAAATCTCTTGCGTAGCCTATGCCAGTGCATACCACAATGTCGCAATATTCATTTGCATACAAGAACTCCTCCTGCGGTATTATCCCAACTGTAGTACCGCCGTTCTCTTTTGCTCCCTTACATGCAGACTCCATTACACCTCCAAGCCCTCCACAGATCAGTACTGCACCAGCACGTGCAATTTCCTTGCCCACTTCATATGCCATCTTGCTTGCAATGTTGGTACACCTGTCCTTGTTGTAGCCAATCACAGCAATCTGTAGCTTGCGCACAGGCCGGAGCAATCATCGTCTGAATTATAGTTTTCGCAGATAGATGTTTTGTGACACAGATAAGGAAAAAATCAAATCAAAAGTGAAACAAATCCCAGATCAATACTTGCATAGCCCATAATTCTGCTTACTTTGGTAATAATATTGTGACAGATCGACTTGTGCTGAATCTACTCTAAGTTGCTGGTGATGTCAAACATCATTGAGGAATAATATAACCCTTCAAAACATACCCTAAAAAGCTGTTGAGTCTATCTCTGCCGAGATCTAATTAACCTAGAAGTTAAGCCTTAAGGATAAATCGACAAATTGAACTTTTTTGTGTTTTGTATTCTTTCCCAAGCAGAGGAATAGGAAGCGGAGCTTAGAGGGTTTTGTTATGTTGAAGGTTCCAAATATTGAAGTGTTCCTGCCATTTCCTGCTATTGTAAATGCCTATAACAACCAAGACTTAAAACAGTAAGAGTAGAAATCAGGATATGAAGTTTCGCGATAGGATTGATGCTGGCAATCTCCTTGCAGAAAAGCTGGCGGATAATGGGTATACCCCTGCGATAGTACTTGGCATTCCGCGCGGAGGCGTCATACTAGCGGATATTGTAGCCAATAATCTTGCCGCAGATTTTGACATTGTGATACCAAGAAAGCTAGGCGCGCCAGAGAATGAAGAGCTTGCGATAGGCGCAGTGATGGAGGATGGCACTTCATACATTAATAGATATATCGTAAATGCGCTGAGAATATCACAGGACTATATCGAAGGCGAAAGGGTACGTCAGGCCGCAGAAATCAGGCGCAGATCTGCAGCATATAGAAGACCGGATCTTAGTTATAAGATTGCAGGCAAAAAAGTCATTTTAGTTGATGATGGCATTGCCACAGGTGCTACAGTCATTGCATCTGCGAGGTGGGCAAGAAAACATCACCCATCAAGCGTTACGATCGCGGTTCCCGTCGCGCCCTCTCAATCTGTGGAGCTGTTAGAACAGGAGTCTGATTCTGTTATTGTATTGCACATGCCCCAGGATTTCGGATCAGTGGGACAGTTTTATGAAGAGTTTGGACCGGTCTCCGACGATCAGGTGACCCAGATCATGCGTTCAAGAGGACTGCTGCTGTAGAACTAATATATGGCACGAATATTCTCAAAATTGAATGGAATTTCGCATCAAAGACCCCACACTTGCCAAAGAAGGCAAGAACCGTATCGACTGGGCAGAAGCTCACATGCCTGTACTGGTTGCATTACATCAGAAATACGAAAACACTAAGCCTCTCAAAGGGATAAGGGTTGCAGGTTGTCTACATGTTACAAAGGAAACCGGAGTCCTTGTTAGGACTCTCAAGGCTGCCGGCGCCGAGCTGTCATGGTGTGGCTGCAATCCATTAAGCACACAGGATGACGTTGCTGCCTCCCTAGCTCAGGATGAAGGTATTTCGGTATTTGCAAGCAGAGGCGTGACGCAGCAGGAATATTATGATGATATCCATTCTGCTATGATGATCGAACCAAACATCACCATCGACGACGGCGCAGATCTGACTGTTGAAATGCACAAGAAAAATTCTAACTCGATAAAAGGAGGCACTGAAGAAACGACTACTGGCGTCATTAGGTTGAGGGCTATGCAAAATGCGGGAAAGCTAATGTTTCCAATTATTGCTGTTAATGACGCTGAAACAAAGCACGACTTTGACAACATTTATGGAACTGGCCAATCAGCTTTGGATGGCATAATACGCGCAACTAACGTTCTAATTGCCGGTAAGAATGTGGTTGTTGCCGGCTATGGCCACGTGGGCAAAGGCATTTCCCGGCGTGCGGCAGGCCTTGGTGCCAGTGTCATTGTTACAGAGGTTGATCCAATAGCTGCCCTCAAAGCCAAGATGGACGGCTATGCTGTAGCCAAGATGGAAAAGGCAGCTGAAATAGGCGATATTTTCATCACTACAACAGGTTGCAAGGATGTTATTATTGACAAGGACATTGCCAAGATGAAAGACGGCGCAATATTGGCAAATGCTGGTCATTTTAATGTTGAAATTTCAATACCAGCGATTGAAAAACAAACTGTACGTCAAAATAAGATCAGTGAGAACATAATGCAGTATGTGCTCAAGAATGGCAATAGGACATACCTGCTCGCAGAGGGTCGCCTTGTTAACCTGGCTGCAGCAGAAGGCCACCCCTCAGAGGTCATGGATATGAGCTTTGCCAACCAGTTCCTATCAGTAATCAAGCTAGCACAGCAAGGGGATACAATGAAGCCGTTAGTATACGATATCGACAGGAGCCAAGATCAGGAAATCGCACTTGCCAAGCTGCAGTCAATGAGTATCGAGATCGATTCGCTAACGTCGCCACAAAAGGCATACCTTGAAGGTTTCAATGAAGGGACATAGTATTAATTATCGTCGTGCCAAGACCACAAAAAGGTGGATGGGTGGTCTAGCCTGGTTAGGATACCTGTCTCACACACAGGTGGTCGAGAGTTCGAATCTCTCCCCATCCACTTTTGATCTATCATAGAAATATCATGCTATGCTCAACAATCTCAGGGGCCAGAACAGCATGAAACCATCAAAGGATTTTCTGAACTTAACAAAAATAGTCGATCAGCAAACAACTAACATTTCTGTAGCTGCTAATGCAGATGATAGATAATTGGTTCTTCTTAATTTCTTCTAGAAGAGGGAGAGTATTTCGTTGTTAAGACTGCTTAAATTCGAATAGTAGAAATCGTAATATGTTATGAGATTGTCGAACAGACAATGAGGGCTTTAGTTACTTCTTGGCTCCCAGCGTTCTGTTCTTTAGCCTCATTTGGCTGCCGTGGCATTTCCTACACCTTGTAGTCGAGATGGGATTCTTGGCTCCGCACTTGAAGCATATCTTGAAGAACAACCTGCGCTGCTGTGCAATCTGTTTCTTTGCTACATCTGTGATGGGCATTTATACTGTTCTTGATTCAATGGAAGGCTCTTTTCTACCTTTCTGTTCTTATTATTTCACAGGAATGTACAAGACGATCAGATTCTTCTTGTTGTTATCCTACTACTGTTTGTGCATTGCTGATGTTACGAATATTATTGGCCATTTTTGACTGGTGCTGGCCTTGCCAAACTCAATTAAGCCACTTTCCCTTCTATGCTCGAATAAGTCGATCTGTCAATTCAGATTTTTGGTTTTTATTTCATTTTCTCTAAGAGTAATAATACAAGACTCCATCAACTGAAAGATACGAGGTATACAAAAAGATGACTAGATGATTAGCTAGAATTAAGACTTACCTATCTGTAATGGCAAGTCATTAATTCTTCTGTTTGCTATTTCTACATATTGGTTGTTTACATCACATCTTACAAACTGCCTTCCACTTTTTATTGCTGCAATACACGTGGGACCTATCCCACAAAATGGATCGAGCACAACTTCACCTTTGAATGTATAAAGCTGTATGCAACGGTATGGAAGATCAATTGGAAAAGGAGCTGGATAATCAACATGGGTTGCAGATTCTGCAGGAAAATCCCAGGTGCTCTTTGTAAATGTAAGAAATTCGACTGCCTCTCTATGGCGATCTAGGTTTCTTTCAGTACGCAATAGCTACAAAATGCGCCACTATCGTTGATCTATTCCATCTAAAAAAAATGCAATTCGATGCATATAAACACATAGCATTGTCCATCGTGGTCAAATTAGTGGGGTCGAAGGGATCTGTCCTGATGCGGTTATTGCCGCTATCAATTGAACCCTTGACCCACGGGTTTCTTCTTCTTCTTTTCTACTGCTAATTTAGCCCTTCTATTAGATCTGGAGCCCGTTGCGATGCCTGGCTTCGCTACGACCCCACTAAGTTAGCATCGTGCTATGGATAGCATAATGATGAGTGTATAAGTCTTGCTAGAACAATGGCTCAAGCGAGCTTGCATTCATCAGGTTCCTTCTGAGATCTCCGGCGACAAGCTGATTGCCATTAAGGTACCAATGCTGCAACTCAGGAAATAGCGGTAGATGCAATTCCTTGCCGCTATCTTTATCCAAGTAGTCTGCTATCAGAGTATTGTTATAAGACCTTACCAGCTGGTGGGCCGCTGTAGGAACAATGAGGTAAAAGTCGTCTAGTGTGCTATTTGCCATCAATTCCGGAATTGCACCAAGCGCCTGACTTGTGTTTGCATTTTCAAGCAGTACATTCCTTTCACTATTAAGCCACTCTTCTTCAAATTGTAAATTCAATAGAGTGACGGCCGCCTGCTGAAATGCTCTGTCAAAATTATTTTCAGAGGACTCGATTCCAACTATAAAGCCGTTCCAAATGCTGGTGTCGTTGGCGGAGGGAGAGGTGTAATTACGCGTAAATACCGTCGCCTCTCCGGAAATTTTCTTATTTTCGACATTGAAATTATAATTTACATCATATGCTGGCACCAGATCAGTGGAATTGCCATCGCCATATACCATCGCATGAACCGACTCTGCAGAGTCAACAGTGTATGCATTCAGGTTTTTTGTCAACATTGGCAAGACTTCACTTACGAAATACTGCTCCGGCGTCTTAAAGCTAGAAACAGCTATTGGGGCGTTTCCAAGGGACATTTCCCTGACCTTCTCTGCCGATATTATAGAACTGAAGCAAATGCTATCCGTTTCGCAAAGCGACGTGCTTGGGACAATGTACAAAGGCATGAACGGTTGAAAGACATATACAAGCGTGTTTTCATCTCCTCTTGCAAAGAATACAAAGCCTGTCATGGATTTGTATGGCCTGATTATCTGGAGATCTGCGCTCCAACCCTCAGGGATAAATGTAGTTGCGGCTTTTTCTTTGGGGTCTGCCCATTTAACAAAGCGACTCTCCTTTGGAACTTGTGGCCCTATACTACCAATGTCGCTTGTATTGTTAAGTGCAAGTGGGTAGCTGTTGCTATAGATTGCATCCTTGCTTGAGTTTATACGTATCAAGTAGTTGGACAGCTTGTCCATATTTTCAACTAGGGGGAAAACAATTGTGCTTGATTGAGCACTTTTTGCATCCCACCAGTTAGAAGCAGTAACATCCTCTGCAGGTACTGAAGACTGGAGTGTCATTATATCTACTGGGCTTTCAGAAACATTCGAGTCACCCGGCAGAAATGCTACTGTTTCTTCAGCTCTCTGTCCTTCTGCAAATTCTGTCTTTGGCTCTTGGGCAGATAGTGGACATGCCAGCAACATCAGAACAAACACACAACAGGTTAGCCAGCCATAACGAATCAACAAATAGCGATCTACTTGCACAATAATTGGATTTAACAATTGACCGAGATTAATATTCTAATGTTATCTTCTATGAACTCATTTCGAAATCGATAAAGGATCTTACAGGCTAGCAGTAGGTGTTGACAGGAGAGACCCAGCTACGGGCAAGAAGGACTAGAATAAAGATTCTCAAAGCCATAGCAGATAAAAACGGTGTAGCTGGCTTTTCAGACATCAAGCTTTCTACAGGGCTTTCTACAGGCTCTATCTACTACCATCTTGAGCGGATGGGCAACTATGTCACTAAGAGCTCGAAGTACTACATGATCACAGAAGAGGGTCTGCAACTTTTGCGTGAAGTCGATCCCAAATATGCAGGCGTTACTCCCATTAAGAGAACAGAAGAGCAGGTGCAGCCAGAAGAAGATTCTGTCACATCAGAAGAAACCATCAGGCGGCCACGCTATTTGAGAGTGCGTCAGTATGTATTTGTGGGCGTAGTGCTAACAGCCATTGCATTTGCTGGCGCAGGTCTGCTTACAGACTGGCAGGCTTTCTTTCTAAATGCAGGCGTCATCGCTTCAATAGCAAGTGCAGCCACAATTGCAGCAACATTTTTGATGATAAGATACTCTTATCCTGTAATCAGGTACAGGGGTATGATGCTTTCAGTTTCGGCGCTTACAATCCTGCTTGCAGGAGTGTTTGTATTTTCAGGTGTCCAATTCACTGGCGCGGCGCCTGTGCAGCCTTATGATAATTCGATGGATGCCCTGCTATCATCATATTCGTTACATTGGCAGATCAGATAGGTATAGCGCATGTCGAGCGCCTGAAAAGTCCCCGGATATTCTTGATGTGCTAATAATGCGCGTAAGTGTCTATCGCGCAAGTTCGTTTGAATATTAGGACGGGTAGTGGCCATACTCCAGGGCAGGCTGGGAGCTACAGAATTCCTAAACTTAAAAAACAAGATAATAAGAAAAGTTCTTCAATATTTTAATCTTGGATAACAGTCCTTGACGCGACTTGAAATCTCACAGTAATCGGCTCGTGGGGGAGATAAAAAGATAAGATGTAACCGAAGCTAGGCGATGAATCAAACTAGTCAAAGACAGTGAGGGTGCAGATAATAACCAGTTTGGTCAGAACCTCATTCAAAAGATCTCATGTTTATTTTTAGCATCTCTTCTCCCGATGTAAATTATTGTGGCTAAATGCTGGTGGTAAACTTATTCTCATAACTCCTTAACAGTAGCTCTTTCTGTAAAGTAGGCGCCAGACTGTACAATACACAGACAAAGGATCTCAATCATCCCCAATTCTCGCTCATTGCCTGTTATTGTTGTTGTTCAAGCATGAATGCCTTTTTCTCTGATATGAGCTTTAGTTTTCCAGTACAAATGTGTCCTCCAGCTGTATCCCACTTGTTCTACTATGTTAAAGTCGCAGAAGAGTGGATCATTTAACATGCAAAAGAGTGTCATAATCTTCTTATCCAGCTAGCATATCGGCAGACAGTAATAGGTCTTTTAAGCACTCGCCATCTCATCAAAACATCAACATACATTTAGACACGATGATTAGATTATTCCTTTGAAATTTATAGATAGTAGCGATCTTTACCTGCAGGCCTTAAATATTACCATTGCTTTTGGCATCCTTGTACCTGAATTTATCTAGCTTGATCAACTCGTGATACGACCCAAACTGCGAGCTATCGATGCTGTCAAGCGATGAGTCCGGATCCTCGTTTTCATCAACAAACACCTTCAGAGTCCGATATGTAGTAGAGCGCTGTATCGGTATTCTGCCTGCGGCTCTTATTAGTTGCCGGAGCTCTTTTGGTCTCATCAGCTGGCCATGCTGTGCACCTGCTGCTGTCGATATACTCTCGTTCATCAGAGTGCCGCCAAAATCGTTTACGCCGGCGGCAAGCAAAAGCTGTGACAACCTCGCTCCTTCCTTAACCCATGACACCTGTATGTTAGGTATGTGATTGTTCAACATTATCCTTGCCACAGCGTGCATCTTGACGACTTCGGTGCCATCTGCCCCTGGTCTGATTCCATGAACGGTCTTGTGATTGTACATTGGAGCTTCGGTGTGTACGAAGCTGAGCGGCACAAATTCTGTAAAGCCGTGCGTCTCCTTTTGGATCTTACGTAAAAGGTCAATGTGCTCAGCCTTATGGCGCGATGTTTCAACGTGACCGTACATTATAGTCGAAGTAGTAGGTATTCTGAGAGCGTGAGCTTGCTTGATGACTGCTACCCAGTCTTTCACTGAAATCCTGCCCGGCGATATCATATCCCGGAGACTCTGATCAAGAATCTCTGCTGCAGTACCCGGCAGGCTCCCGACACCAGCCTCTTTTAGCATTTTGAGGTATTCTGGCACGGGCGTTTCAGATCTTACTGCTCCATACATCACTTCTTCTGGTGAAAACGCATGAATGTGTATATCTGGCAGTTCTTTCTTAACTGCCTTACAGATGTCGATGTAGATATGCCCGTCCATCTTGGGGGGTAGGCCGGCCTGTATGCACACCTCAGTAGCGCCAAGGCTTGCAGCTTCTTGCGCCCTTCTCACAATCTCCTCTGTAGGAAGAAAGTAGCCTTCCTCTTCGCGAAAGTCCCGGCTAAACGCACAAAAGCCGCACTGCTTGATGCAGACGTTTGTAAAGTTAATGTTCCTGTTTACCACATATGTTGCATAATCACCCACAGTCCTTTTGCGGAGCTCATCTGCCACCATCACTGAAAGGTTCAGTTCAAGGCCAGTAGAATCAAAGAGTTCGACCGCCTCGTCTACTGAGATATCCTTAGCGCTTAGTGCCTTATCAAGGGCTGATGCCACCATAGGGTCAGCACTCTTAAGAAGCGAATCAATCATTGACATAATATTCCTCCTTTACCAATCCCGTGCTGTCAGCAACCAAGCTTGTATGCTTTTGCAGCCGCTCCGATGTAATAAATCCACCTTTGAGGAATTCAGGATAGATTGGAAGACGTGCCCTGAGCCTGAGGCCCTTGCTTTCAGTTACCTTTCTTACTATCCCAACGGAAGGCCAAGGAAACTCAGGGTTAACATGGTCAATGGTAACTGGCGATATGCCACCCCAGTCATTTATGCCAGCGGATATGTAGCGGCCAAAGATATTAGGGTTGAGGTTTGGTGGCACTTGTATATTCATGCCCGGCAGCACTATTCTTGCCATAGCAACTGACCGGAGAAAATACTCCTGTGATGCTGGCGGAGAGATCGCCATGCCGGTCTCCTGCTTGGGGGCAAAGTTCTGCATTATAACTTCCTGTATGTGGCCATACTCTTCGTGCAGCTGCCTTATCGCAAACAGGGAATCAATGAGATCTTCTTGTGTTTCACCTATGCCTACTAGCAGGCCAGTAGTGATAGGGATCCGGAGCTCGCCTGCACTTTTAAGAGTCTTCATCCTTACCTTAGGGTTCTTACTTGGTGCATCTTCGTGAGGCATACCCTTTTCCATTAGCCGCTCGCTTGATGTTTCAAGCATCAGTCCAAGGCTTACGTTGGTGTCTTGTAGCATCGATATTTCTTTTTTGGTCAGGCTGCCAGCATTAGTGTGGGGAAGCAATCCCGTTTTTTCAAGAACAAGTTCGCTCATGTAGCGGATGTATTCAACAGTTGATGAATAGCCAAGGGAACGAAGCCATGTTCTTGCCTGTTCGTATTTTTGCTCTGGCCGCTCACCGGTTACAAACAACGCTTCTGTGCAGTGAAATTTTTTGCCGGCCTCTGCTATAGTAAGAACCTGAGAGGGGTTCAGCATAGAAAGCATCTGGTCGCCGGGTTCCTTCTTGTAGGTGCAGTAACTGCATGTGTCACGGCAGAGATTTACAAGATTAATGAACACTTTTCTTGAATACGTGATTATGCCGGGCTTTGACATATCCCTTGTCCTGGCCGCTGCCATAAGCAGCATGTAGCTTGGATATTCTGCCATCAATTGATATGCGTCACTTTTCGTCACTCCTGACTCCAAGGTATGGTTAAGCATCTCGGCAGAGACATCATGATGTATGAGCAAATGCAGTAGAATTGAAAGTGTACATCACTAATAAACAATATTACTGCTAAGGAGACTCTTGCTGGCTAGGCCTTGCTGCTAGAGTTGCGATAACTTCCATCGTCTGCCCGTCACGCAGGATCGTTAGTTTAAGATCATCGCCTACTGACTTTTCAATTTCTACATAAGTCAAGATATCGTCGATCTTTCTTACTGTATTGTTATCGATCGCGAGTATCACATCCCCTCCAAGCTTCATTGGTATACCATCAATGACTACATCTTCTTCACCTCTTTGGATTCCAGCCTTTTCAGCAGGGCTTCCGGCTACTACATCCATGACCAAAAAACCACGAGGCTCATCAAGACCGAGGCTACTGGCTATGCCAGGCGTCATATCCCTACCTGCAACCCCAAGCCATGGATGGTGGTATAAACCTGTCTTGATAAGCGATGGTACGACCTGAGCTATCGTGTTTGACGGAATAGCAAAGCCAACGCCGGCAAACTGGCCTGTCGTAGAAAAGATAGCAGAATTAATGCCTATCACCTCACCCCTCATATTGAGTAGAGGACCGCCTGAGTTGCCGGGATTGATAGGGGCATCAGTTTGGATAATATCAGGTATCGTGAAACCTTCGGCTTCCTGCGCAGGGATCTGCCTTCCCACTCCACTGACGATGCCGGTGCTCATAGAGCCAGAAAGGCCGAACGGATTGCCAATTGCAGCCACACGCTCTCCTACTCTCACCTTAGACGAATCTGCAAGCGACAGGGAGAGGAGTTTTTCCTTTGATACCTCTTTTACATAAAGCACTGCAATATCTGCAGACGGGTCTGAACCTATCAGTGAAGCTCGATATACACTGCCATCTTGAAAGGTCACATCCAGCCTATTACCTCCGCCGCTGACAACGTGATGATTTGTAATGATGTGGCCATTGTCGTCATATACAAAGCCCGATCCGAGCCGAGACTCAAATAGATCTTTTTGGTTGCTGTCAGTTATTTGAACGACCGACTTTTCTACATTCTGGAAAAGGTCTGGCGAGGTCAGGTCTGTGTCAGAAGCTTTGACGATGCCCACTTGACCTACCTGAAATGCATTGTCGCTAAGGCCCCTCCTTCCATCAGTAGTCGTTTGCACAAGATCACCTACAAATGGCAAGTTGCCGCCTAAATAGTCAAGATCTGTGAACTGCGAATATGCGAACAAGATCGCAATAGCGGCCACAGCGATTGACACGGCTAGAATAGCCTTGTTCAATATTGAGAAAAAATTGTTGCATATTAATCTAATAATCTTTTGCCCAATTGAAAAATTGTTGCCTGGGCACTTATAGATACTACTGTTGGCTGAGATAGGGTGCACTTAACTCAACTTTCGGCTCTTCTTCAAGGAACTCTACCAAGCGCGTGTAGCATAGCAGAAATTCTCTACCTTTTTCTGTTGTCCTGTATACTACTCCATCTGAAGATACATCCTGTGCGATCAACCTCTTTCCGATCAGCTCTCCTAGGTAGAGATGTACCTGCTCGTAGCTGAGGTTTGCTCTATACATTATGTGGGTCTTTTTTATTCCAGAGGTGGCAAGTGCTAGCACGTCGCCCATTATCTGAATCTTTCCTCTGTTGTTTTTGCGTTGTTCAGACGTCGTGGTCATCATTTCTATGCTCTTTAACGAGCGTGTGATAGATTAGGTGCATGACGGAACAGCCGTTTCAGGCTTCTCAGTTCCATCTAATTATATAAGATATTTATATTATTAATTCTTATATTATAGGATTTTGGTTTTTACTTATAGTATATTTTCTATTACGCCAGCTAACTGAGCCTTTCTTTTTTGCATCGACAATTGCAGACAGAAAGCTGAATGAAATAAGCGCACCACTCAGCGGAGCAGCAAATGCATACAGAGGACTTTCAAATATGGTCAGTCGACACTGCACCGCAGTAGTAACAATTATCAGAGCAATGGCTGATAGTTGCAGTCCAAGCAGTATTTGGAAGGATGCATTCTCAGCAAAGCTGGCTATTGGCAGGTATGGCAGAGATACAAAAGGTGCAAAGAGGATAAAAAATACCGCCGTGACCATCATATAGGCACCCACTTTGTCTTGATAGTAAACAGGTATCATAAAGCGGCGAAGGCCTTGCCAAAGCGTTGGAAGGTCTCGGGCCCAGACTGCATCTATCTGGTGTTCGCCTCTAACCATCTTCATTATGAACTTGCCGGTCTTGACCTTGCCGCCAAGTGCTCCGTCCTCCACCAACTCCTCCTTTACTCCTTCATGGGTTCCGACTGCCTCATATGTACTTCTTGTGATGACGAAAAAGCTGCCAAAGAAATAGCCGGTCTTGGTGTTTGGATCGTTTACCCGGATTGGTGAAAAGCGCGTATGCAAAAATGTTGCAAGAACGGGCAGAGTCATCTTTGTCCAAAAGTCGTTGCAGATAAGCCGAGGCACAGCGGTCAGGGCATCAAGGTTCTGAGATACGACCTGCCCAACTGCAAGTGACATTGCAGAAGACACATGTTTGCTATCAGCGTCTGTGAACAGCAATAGTTCACCTCGAGCTCTCAGATACCCTTGATAGCATGCCCAGTTCTTGCCAGTCCATCCCTCCGGTTTAGGGGATGCATCGATGTGTATGACGCGCAAGTCATTGGCTGCATAAGCCTTCATTATTTCACTCGTCCTGTCCGTTGACGAATCGTTGATCGCAATTATTTCAAAGTTTGGATAATCCTGCGCAAGCAGGCTGTCGAGACAACGTGCAATATAATGCCCTTCATTTCTGGCAGGCAGGATCACGCTTACTTTGGGAAGGCGGCTTTCGATTGTCCGGTCAAACGATTCAAGCGTTGGAGATTGCCTAAATGACTTGGTCATGTATGCAAGGAAGTACACCCAAACGCCAAATATGCCGGCCATTATAGCGGCCATGACCAGGTTAATTATTGTAAGGGCAAGATCCATTGCATTATCTAGCAAGAATTAGGGCTATTTATTCGACTGCTTTCGCAATGCAGGCAAGGGCTTCATCTGTTCCTTTCGCGATATGTCTTTTCACCATACCTGTGAACACACCTAAGATTCCAGCCAGTTTGATGTTCCATACTACGTCGATCCTTGTCTTGTGATTGTCTGAAGGGTTGAGCACGACTGTCTTGGTGCCCTTAATGGGGCCTTCTGTTATCATTATTTCAACTGATTTTTTTGGGTTGAGCACGACTGTCTGACTGCATTTTGAGTCTCTGAATGCGAGAGTAACCTCGCGCTCGATCTTGTTGCCGGCCTTACGGATGTTTTTCACGGTTTTGGTGCCGCGCCAATACTCGGGCTCATTGTCAACGTCTGCAACGATGTTCCATATCCGGTCAAGCGGAGCAGATATTTCCCGGCTTGCATTGATGGTTATCATAACACTAACCAATAATTCGTTTAATTATGTATAATAACATTGTAACTTTTACGAAAGTTCATCGGTGGTTGGGAGATATTAGTTAGTGGAAAAGCAGTAACTGCTGCTACCACAGCCAAAAATAATGATCGCAATGATAATAATACTAACTTTGAGTCAAGACTTGACCCTGTAATTGGACTACGCTACAATCTTCTTCCTCGCCCAAGTTGAACATGCCTTACAAAGGCTCTACGCCGCTCGCGCATATTACAGTAGCAGGGTTGAGACTTTAATTTTTCTTTGTGTCTAGAACACGTAGCAGGACAGTGTCTGATGTAGAGACGTGTTCTCTTTCTGTGGTCATGTCAACTTGGCTACTGCTTACTCTTCTCGGTTCCAAAACCTTCGAGCTATATATTATATTCAACGAACGCTTATTCGGGCCGTCTCGTCAGGATTGAGTTTATCCCAAAATGTATCAAAAATGACGCCAAGCAGACCCCAGAACATGCTAATGGTAATTGCACTTGTTATCATCAATGTTGTTAAATTTTCTTATTGCATGTATCGCAAAAATTTTTCCTGCTGGGCAGACCGTAAAGGTAATCGACAAGTTTTATGAGATTTATGCAATCTCACTTCGACTTTGCGGCATGTCATTTTTTGAAAGTCAAGCATACGTTTTTCAATCCTTATATCTTTCTTGATGCACAACTTTAGATGTTGGCTTTTGCAATAATACTTGTATGCGTGGACGGTTCAGAGTCTTCAATCAAAGCGGCCGACTATGCTATTGAGATGGCAAGACAGTACAACGCCCAACTGATCTCCTTATACGTTGTTGTGTCTCAGCTTGGCTATGCATATTCATCTGGCGCTTTTGGGCTTGTCACACCAAATGCAATAAACGAGCTTTTGGATAAGTCAAAGCAAGAGGCACGCAAGTGGTTTGACGAGATCGAGAAAAAAGCTATGGCACAAGGAGTCAATGTCAAGGTGGAAATGGTGGCTAGCCCCACTTCTATAGTACCTGCAATAGTAGAATATGCCGAGAAAAATAAAGTCGATCTCATAGTCACTGGCACAAAGGGGCGGCGCCGGTCAGGCTTGGCCAAACTTCTACTTGGCAGCGTTGCCTCAGGCGTAGTGACTTATGCTAATTGCCCTGTTATGGTGGTAAAGTAATTAAGTACTATACACACACTACTTTGTCACCCGTCTTCCCTTTATCCTGTCATGGGTGATTAGCTCAGCATCGTTAGACACAGGGACTTAAGGGTTGCTTTCCTTTCTAGTGGGCTTGGTGTTTCATCCAACTCTAGCTCCGGGGCTTGCTCAGCATCTAGCTGCTGCTTGATCTCTTTTATGGCTTATGTAAAATGCTGGTTTTTCATGTTAAAAATGTTCACAGCAATATCAAAATTAGCCAAGCAGATGCTAGATAACCATAAGGGGCACATTTCTAGAAGCCGAAGACGCCGCCGACCAAAACACGAGGACAATCAGCTGTCGCAAGAAGATAGAAGAAGCCGCTTTCGGCGGGATAAGAGCGGCCTTGACAAGGTAAAGCTTGTATCAGAAAATGATGATAAGGCAGAGTTTGTCCGTAGCCAGATCGAGTAGAGGACATCGCACGGCAGTCTGCTGAGTTTGGATGTCATTTTCTCTTGGCCGTGCGCTTGAGCAGACAGAGCACGCAGTGGTAACCCAAACCAAAAGGGAGTACCACAAGGAGAAAAACTGTGTAAGCGGATAATGTGCGAAAGTGAAGTCAAGCTTGAAAAATATAATAGACAAGGGCGAGCGGAAGAGAAAGCCATCCACTTAAAATATGGGATCGTGGAATCAATGATATACAGGATGCGGCGAACCCTCGTACGGTAAGCCTGCTGATACTCCTGAATCCTAGATCTAGGAGATGCTTACTGATATGTATATCGCTTTAAGAAGAGAGATGCAGAGAAAATTCAATGACCTGCATGAAGAATCTTTGTACAAATGTAGAGCCGGTGTGACTGCGCATTTTCCAATAAGACAGACTTTTGATCACCACCAGAACAGCATTAGCAGGAAACAGCAATTGATCTGAAGATTATTCTACAGGCTTTATCATAGAGTATGCATATACTCTGAAGTAATGAGCAATCCTTCTAACACAATGAAAAAGAGAGAAAAGCTGCAAAGCATGGGACAGCAGCTGGAAAAAACATACAACCAAGACATACCTAGAATGGACACCAAGAGGATCAAGGAAGTCGAGTCAGAGAGGGAGCCAAGCACCAAAAGGCTAGGCACGGGAGTGTGAACTGCATGTCCACAGCTGATCGCAATTATACTAATACTGAGCAATCAGGCATCGACTCCAAAGCCGAGCGTGTAGGAGATATTACTGGCGAGCCTCCAACAAATGAAGCTATGGAGCGCAATAAGGCGTCCAAGCTGGCAAACCTGCTTGAAGGTCTTGAATTTCCGGCGACAAAAGAGAAAATAAGGAACTATCTTAACTCAAGATCGCCGAGTATGGGCAACAGAATTAATGACGTAGTTGAAGCAATCGAAAACAACCTTGATGATAGCAGAGAATATGGCAGCACCTATGATGTGGAAGTTGCAGCAGGTCTTGTAAAAAAGGCTGAAAGCGAAAAGCCTTATGCTAGGGATAGTGGGCTTAACGGAGCTAACCTTGAAAAAGTTCGAGAAAGCGAAAGACAGGACCCGTACAGTGGCCGCGAAAGGATATCGGGCGCGAGCTCCAGGGATGTCTCACCCAATACTCCAAAGGGCGAAGACGTCTAATTCACTTTTTGAAGTATTTTATCCCCTCATGCCGTTCAAGCAGCTTTCTGTTTTTTGCGGCTCAGGTAACATCAC
The DNA here is from genome assembly GCA_036519825.1 of Nitrososphaera sp. Classification (GTDB taxonomy): domain Archaea; phylum Thermoproteota; class Nitrososphaeria; order Nitrososphaerales; family Nitrososphaeraceae; genus Nitrososphaera. The sequence continues at coordinate 20,457 of DATDKS010000090.1, forward strand.
TACGATTTATGTGTCTTCCTTAGACGGTCACAATGGCGAAACATAGTGGTTGGTACAATTGTCCATGATAGAATCAAAGCACCAGCATCGCTTCATACTGTCAGAGATAGTTTCAGCAGCCAAAAGATTCCTCTTTTTGCAAAGATGCAGAAGCATTCGATAAGTGTTGGGGCTCACCAACTGTGTAATCAAAGCACTTCAAGTGTGTATGGAATGAAATCTTTGCCACCTGCAAGATCCCTAGTCAGTTTTTAGATCTTTCTTTAATTTGGCAAATTCCCTTGCGCTGTTGAGCTGGATGTCATCGCTTCTTGTCACCATCTTTGAAAGTGTCGGTTTGGCATCCTTGCCAAGTCGCACAGCCTCCTTACCTTTTCTAAGAAAGGAAATCGTTACTCCGTTGTCTGATAACTTGCGGGCAAACTCTGATGCGGTTTTTAACTTGTCAAATAATCCAGTCTCATCTTCTGGTATTCTAAAGATAGTCGGCTCTAGCAGATCGACTTCAAGTATGCCACTGCTGATCGCTATTTTCACTGCAGGCTGATTTTCAAAGCTAATCGCAAGCGCACCTTCTTTTGCAGACTTGAGCGCTTTGCTCAGCCAGTCGCTCAGTTGATCGTTTTTGTCAATATGCAGGTGACTATCGCCCAGCATGGCAGCTAACCCCTCCTTCTATGTCACGGTTGAGACTGATGCCCTCTGGCGTGCCTCCTCAGAAGTCTGATGAGCTTCTCCAGTAATCATAATCCTGCCGTTAATAACCCACTTTGCGCTTCCCATCTCTTTGCCACCAGGCCCCTGAGCTTTAGGAATGTCTATGACAAGGTTGTCGAAATTGTAAGTTACAGAAGCACTCTTGCCCGTCAGCCTATCAAAAAGCTGTCCGATTACCTCTGCCCACTGCGAACCACTTTGCTGCATCTTATTCTCATCATTTGTATTTTGGCTCATACTGCTGGCTTAGGCAACTTTGGATATAGCAGGTTATGCACAATTGCGAGGAATCTAATTCTGTAACAACATACCATAAAAGATGCCAAAAATCAATCAGTAATTCCAATTACATTCTAATATCCGAATTGTCTCTAGCATGCCTGTCTGTGTCCATATCATGGCAACAAAATGTCGTAGAAGAATTATAGTGATAGGGAGAGAGTCGATATTATATACAATACCAGATGATGGCATCCAGACTACTATGGTCAAGCTGATATACAGGACGCTTCTTGCTTGCTCAAGGAATATCTGGAATTTCAGATCGAAAATGGCTGTT
>DATDKS010000091.1:0-6292 GCA_036519825.1 Nitrososphaera sp.
ATCTACGACAGAGATGCTGTTAGAATCTTTGTTTTCTACATACATGACTCCTGCCAAGGAATCAGTGGTCAAGTTGCTAACTGAGCCAAAAGCACTGATTTCAGGTGATAAATAATTGGCTTGCAGGAATGTTGAGCTATCAGCTGTCGATACTGCTATCGTTACTGCTACTGCTATTATTGTTGTTAACATAACGTTAATAGCTTGAATCAATACTCGGCCTCTTCCATCTGCTGTTATTATCATCGACCATCAACAACATGAACCTCTGCAATTTGTAGATTGCTTATAGTTGCTGGCCGGTGAGTACTCGAACAGCATGCTTGAACTCTTCCTCTGAAAGCGGTGGCATGTTAGCAGCCTTTAGGTTTTCTTCAACATGTTCAGCCTTTTTCTGTCCAATGAGAGGAGCAATGACCGATGGGCTTGACCGAATAATCTGCACAAGTTTGGCTACCGGATCAGTGACATTTCCATAATCAGGGATCTGGCTACCCAGAAGTCTTCCCTGAAAGAGAGGTATACTCGTAAATATGCCAACGTTGAGTTTTGCTGCAGCTTGTAGAATTGTGAGGTTTTCGTCGGAGCCTACTGACTGGTTCCTAAGCAAAAGTGCCTCGCTGTAGGCAAGGTTGTATGGGAGCTGGATAAATCTAAAGCCGTGGTCCTTGCCTCCGACCATCTCAGCGCTCCTGACTGCTTGCTCCAGCGAGAGGTATTCTGGACTTGCAGGGGGAACTCTGAAGCATGTCCAAGTAGCCATGCCATAGTGACGGATCTTGTTTTGAGCACGATATTTTTCATAGACTTCAAAAGCCTTTACAAGCATCTCCATAAATTGTACCCTGCTTACATCCTGGTACCAGCTCTCAAAGGCGTTGTGGACGTAAACGAGATCAATGGTAGAAATGTGCATGTTTATGAGTGACTTGTCAATGCACCTGGCAAGGTAGTTAGGATTCATGACGTTGTAGCCGGAGCTGATATCGTCTGCACCTATTACTTCAGTCTGGATATACATTCTGTGGATGTATTCCATTACGTCGATGTTTGGGTAATCTCCGTCATTTGTAATATAGCCATTCTTGGTAGATACGAAAATCCGATCCCGTGAAATAATACCATCCTTTACGAGACGCAAAAGGGCTCTTCCTATGCTCTTTTCAGATCTCATAGCACGATAATTTATTGCAGTATCTATGACATTGACCGCGCCAGACTTGACTGAGTTATAAACTGCATTTTCAATAGCCTTGTCATCCTCCTCGCTCAGCTCGCCCAAGTATGTCCCCATTCCTATGCTTGACAGATAAAGACTGTCGAATGACTTGAAGTGACTTCTAAGCCTTCCCTGTGATATCGCATACTCTGTGTATTTTTTTGTACCTTCAGGCGTGGCATATCCATCAAGCATATGGTATGATGATGATGATGATGATGGTGGTGGTGGTGGTGATGATGATGATGATGATGATGACGACATTGATTCACCTAAGACAACATGCAAAATAATAATGAATCGAATTTTATTGCTCTAGAAAAATACAGGCTTGCTTACCTTTTTGACTAGATATCTTCAAGACCAAACGTTTTATTAAAGTAACTGATATAACAGAACCACAAGAATATCTCTCTCTATCTCTTCTATAGAATAAAACTCAAAGCCAGCAAAAAGCCTGTAATTCTAGAGTACGCTATTGCTAAAGCCATTGCAGGGACTATCCTTTCGATACTTTCCGGTTCCTTCCTCAATTGCAAGATTGATTTTATAGCTAACGGCATTGATGCAAAACTAATTAGGGAATAGACCTTGGTAAAGCCAAGAAAAATACCTGCGGCAATCATAGCATAGGCAGCAATGATAAATATGGGAAACACTGCTGGAGCAGTTTTTCTTCCGAGCATTATTACCAGGGTACGACGGCCTTTTGACATATCTGCTTCATAGTCCGGAAATGAATTGACAAAGAGCACCGTTGCAGACAGGATGCCGACTATCGCCCCTACATACAGAGCGGCAGGCTCTAATACTGCATTTTGGACGTAAAGCGTTCCAAGCACGATCATCGCGCCTTTGACAGCAACAAAGAGCTCACCCAAGCCAGCATTTACAATTGTTGTTGAATAAAAGTAGATAGCAACGACTGCAAAGCCAAGTATTACTGCGATCATTACCCCGCGTATTGCGACAAAATATGCTCCTACAGAAGCGCCAAGGATCAGAAATACTATCCCAGCTAGATACACTGCGCGAGGTGTCAGCAGGTTTTCCGGTAGAACGCCTGTCCCACCACTGAACTTTGTCCTTTTAGTTGCGCTATCGATTCCTCGCTTATGATCCCAGTAGTCATTGAGAAGATCTACGCTTGCATGCAAAAAAACTACGCCAATATATGTAAGGGCAGCGTAAAGTGGGTCTATTGTATCGTATTTCCAGTAAGCAACCGCAAGGCCGTTGCTAACAGCAATTACTGACGCTAAGAGGAATCTGATCCGAATAGCTCGTAACCAGGTAGACAGCACTTATCTCCTGCCATGTGCAGGAGCTTATTAGTATGTTTTCTGAAATCATTGAGAAACACATCGATAGTAGGTTATACCATTTATCGTTACATCATCTATCCTAAACTTTTTCTTCTTGCCTGATATTGCGCTTGCAAGATCAGATAATCCTAGCTTGACCATGGAATTATTTATATTTGCCTCTGAAATACCGGTTGCCTGCGCTATCTCTTTGGTGGAATAGCCTTTGTCTGAGTTTCTACACAAGAATTGCGTAACGATTGTTCCAACGTCTTTATGAGCGTCAAACTCTGCAGCGTCTATAGGCATATTGATCCGCCGGCAATAGATTCTATAAATCTACGGCTCTATTACGCCCGTACTCTCAAGTGGCTTGCGGCCCATAAAGCCCTCATCCTTCCCATGCCAGAACTTGATTTTGTTTTCCCCTACTTTCCAGCATAGCCAGACCTCTTCGTCGAACCTCTGTGAAGGAAAGTCCAGCAGGCCTTCATCCACGCTCTTAATAACTACCCCTGTCCCCTCAAGCTGCTCTATCGCCTTGTACAGATTGGTGACAGCACTGTTAAGCTCCTGCTTTTTCTTTATAAAACCCTCAATAGGACTGCCTGAATCAATTATTGTCTGAATCTCCTCTTGCAGTGCAACAACATGGTTCTTTTGCATTATGATATTTTCAAATAAACGCTTGACCTCTGGCAGCGCCTTGTCCGCAGTTTGTGGCGTAAATAGCGTAAACATTAACGAGATTTTTATTCAATTTTGAGATAATTTATGCTTTTAGCACCCGATAAGGAAGATGGTACAACTTTTTTTTGAGGGTCATGCTATATCCTTTTCATATGGAATTACAACGACCTTAATCTTCATGACAGAATAATAATAATACAGATGCTCCTGGTCAAACTTTATCGGAAAAATACTGTTAAAAAATCGAATGGTGGTAGTGGCAAAAAATAACTGTGCAGCCACTATTGAGTATATTAGAAATGCCGATATATACCACCCAAAGCCCTCTAGAGCTCCTCGAAAAATGCATTATCACATCATTTTCGGGAAATAAAGATGCCCCCTCCCCCTCACTTCAAAGTGCTGCAGAGCTTAAAAATCACTGTCCTTCTATTTCCTAACGTGGTAGAACCCACGCTTGAAACAGAAAAGGTAATGCCCGCAAGCATGAAGACCGAGGAAAACCAAGAAAATCTGGTTCCATTCTTGGAGCAGGAGATAGAATGTCCCCGTTGCCACGACAGCATGATGCTTTGTTCAGACTTTGACAACCTCTATTATGTCTGTGAGGAATGCGACTTTTGCCTGTACACAATAAAGAAATGACATCATAAAAAGAAATTATTAGGTACTGTAACGGGTAGTTAGTGGTTGATTGTAAATCGGCACAAATTGGAGAGATTTCATAGCGGTAAGTCTTCCAGGCTAGTTCTTTCTGCACTAACGGCTGCGATTGACAGTGTAAGACCTGAGCCGCTCATAAAGCAGGCTGTAAAATTCAGCAATAAAGAATTGACTGTGCGTGACATTTACGGCAATGTCGCAAAGCTGCGAGAATTTGACCGCGTCTATATTGTAGGTGCAGGTAAGGCAGCATGGGGTATGGCCTCTGCTCTTTGCTCCATCTTGGACAACAACGTTGTTGCTGGAGCGATTACTGTTCCCTATGGCACCAAAGCTGAAATCAAAAGAGTTTTAGTAACTGAGGCCTCGCATCCGATCCCTGACGACGCAGGGATAGAGGGCACAAAAAAGATTCTTTCTATCCTCCGAAGGGCTGATCAGAACGATCTTGTAATCGTCCTAATCTCCGGTGGTGGGTCAGCGCTAATGCCTTTGCCTGCATCAGGCATCTCTTTGGCTGACAAGCAAAAAATCACAAGCTCGCTTCTTCGCTCTGGAGCATCAATCCACGAGATAAATGCCGTAAGAAAACACCTATCAGCTGTCAAGGGAGGCCAGCTCCTGCGACATATAAACAAATCAAGCTCGCTTCTATCGCTAATCCTCTCTGATGTAATAGGAGATGACCTTGAGATCATTGCTTCAGGCCCAACATATCCTGATAGCTCCACTTTTGGTGACGCCTTGAATTTCTTGAGAAAATATCGCATAGAAGAGCCGGTAGCTGCTATTCAATACCTCACTAGGGGTGCCAAGGGCAAGATAGACGAAACACCCAAGCCGCAAGAGGAGTTATTTTCTCGTACCCACAATGTGCTCATTGGAAACAATGGCATTGCATGCAAAACAGCTGTTGGCTACCTCAAAAAGCGCGGTATGCATGCAGTATATCTTGGATCAGAATTTGACGGCGAGGCTAAAGAATTTGGAGTATTTTTGGCACGGCTTACGTTAGGCCTTCGAGAGAAGCGTCTTGCATTCGTGGTCGGAGGCGAGACCACTGTAAAGCTGAACCAACGTAAGAAAAGTGGTCTTGGCGGCAGAAACCAGGAAGCAGCACTTGCATGTTTGGCTCAGCTTCATCGGCAGGATGTTGTAATAGGTTGCATGGGAACCGACGGAATAGACGGTAACTCTGACGCAGCTGGTGCCCTCGTGTCGTCAGAGACAATAATGCTTGCCAAGAAGATGGATCTCCAGAAATATCTCAATACACACGACAGTTATCACGCCTTCAGGAAGTTGCATTCACTCATCTTTACTGGTTTTACTGGCACCAATGTAAATGATATCGCTATTGTATGTCCTGAATTAAAGTAGGCTGTATTTCATATTTTAGCAGGAGCAAGAGTAGAGCCGTCCCCATTACTTCTTCTACAATCGAACAAGCACTTTAGGTCCGAAGACTAGATATGTGTATTGCACTTGCTTCTCAAGGCCACAATAAAGGAGAATTGGCAACTGCAAGCCAAAGAAATGCAGAAGATAAGTTTCAAAGGTAATGAGCAAGCAAGAAAGCTGACAGTATGACTAAAAAAGTAGTGACAGAAAAAAAGAACTGTGCCAGACTAGCATTTTGACATTGGCGGCTGTAATTAAATGGTTGACTAAAAGCCAATTCATGACACATGGTTAGTATCTCACGTATACGTCGCTTGCTACTACATCGATATCTTCACAGTTGTCGGCTCTGACCACAAGCGATCCGTCAGGCTTGACATCTGCAACCATGCCTTGAATTGTTCTATTGCGCTGCATTAGCGCAACCTTTTGACCTAATATGTCAGAGTTTTTCTTCCACTTATCTATGATTGTGTGAGGAACGCTATGCTCCATCTGGATATGATAATATTCAAGCCTCTCAAGTATCTCCTTTGTCAAGCCAAGTATGCTCGTTTCATGCCCAAGTTCCTCACTTAATGATGTGACCTTGATGCTTTTTTCAAGATGTGCCGAGATCAATGACGACTTAACATTTGCATTTACTCCAATTCCGATGACAGCGTAGTTTATCCGCTCAGCCTCTATGCTGCTGTCAATGAGAATGCCAGCCACCTTTTTGCAAGATATTGTGACATCATTCGGCCATCTTAATTTGGCATCAAGTTGCGTAGTTTTTTTGATTCCTTCACACACTGCAAGCGCTGCAGCAAATGGAAGGAGCGTAATAATGGAAGCTGGCATTCTAGGTCTTAAGATGACCGATAGCCATATACCTCCTTTGGGAGATAGCCACTTCCGGTTTTCCCTGCCACGTCCGCTCTTTTGCTGCTCTGCAATGATCACTATGCCGTCCGAATCGGGGTTTTTCTCAGCAAGCAAGATTGCAAGGTTCTGAGTCGAATGCGTGGTTCGC
>DATDKS010000092.1:0-19052 GCA_036519825.1 Nitrososphaera sp.
CTATATGAAGGAAATAGAGAATCACCAAATAGAAAAGGTGGGCAGGGAAATGCGAAGAATGATGTGGCCAGATGCGCCTGAAGTTTAATCCAAATCGAATCTGTCTATTTTTATTGAGTGTAAGTGAGAATAACATGCTGCATTATAATTAAGTGTTAGATACTTTTATTGGTCGAGCAGTTCTTTCGGCAAGATGCAGGAGAAAGACAGAGACACCTCTCTACTGCTTACGCTCCTTTATGTTCTCCCTAATGTGAGTAATGATGACCTGAAGCGGGGTACCTGGCCCAAAATTGCCGGTCACCCCCTGCTTTTCAAGCTCTTTCCTATCGCTTTCTGGTATTATGCCACCTCCAACGACTAGGATGTCGTCTCCACCCTTTTCTTTAATTAGCCGCGCCACCTTTGGAAACAAGGTCAAGTGAGCACCGTTTAGCAGGCTCATTGCCACCACGTCGGCATCTTCATCGATAGTCATGTTGGCGATCTGTTCTGGTGTACAGAACAACCCCGAATAAATGACCTCCATGCCTGCGTCACGAAAAGCTCTGCATATAACTAGGGCTCCTCGGTCGTGTCCATCCAATCCAAGTTTGCACACAAGAACTCGTATTGGCCTCTTTTGCTGTTGCTGCGCCGACATTATTATAGTATGAAATTGGCCTTTCTACTTAAAATATTTTATTCAATCTCTATGCAAAGAGTAAGACAAGGTTGCTTTTCTTAATTCCTAAACAAGCAACGAATCCTTGGTCTTTTCATGCTTTTTGACGCATGTGGCTCTGTCATCCTGCTACCCCTCCAAAGAAAGATTTCTCCAAGCCCAAGAAAATGAAGCCTATGGTGCCAGCATCATGCTTATTGTGGAATATCGCTCTCAACCACTTCGACCCGTAAAATAAGCGTTCCAACAGAAATGCAGTTTACTCACTTGGTCCATAAGCTCCTATCCGCCAGCGGTGCCGAAAAGGATTTGCCGTCGTCAGCTTTGCGATAATACTCTACTGGTGCAACCCTTCTTATCATCTGGAAGGAGTGAATTCATAAATACAAAAAGCGGATATAGTATTTTGCATGTCCTCGTCAACATCTTCATCATCATTCTCATCCGAAGTCGAGGGGCTTAACACAAGGGCTGTTAGAGAGCGAGTCGAACTTTACAGGCAGCTTAGGAAGCAGCTGATCATTGAAGTTGAAAGATACCAAAGAGAAGGCAATCACAAGCTTGCCAGCATTATCGCTGAGTCGCTCAGAGAATAGAGATGAGACCCGCATTTACTTAAAAGCAGCTGAAGGAAAAAAGGAACAAGATCTATGAAATTGTAGCCGAGTCTGCAAGCGTTACCCATCTCCGCCCCTGCCAGGAGAGACGGCTAGCAAAGCAGGAAGGAAAAGAGCCGGTTTTACAAGCTTATCCTGTATAACGAAGTAAAAAGCAAACGCTAACTAATTTAATTTCTAAAGAACTAATATTATATATACAGACTATTACATGCTGGTGTGCATCCCATAGTAAAGGGTTTGCTTGCAGGCGAGCGACGCGCTCTTGGAAGGGCAATCTCAATTGTCGACAACGATGAGCCCGAGTCTCGCGAAATAATAAAACAGATTTTCAGCAAGACAGGCAACATAAGGACAGTAGGTTTTACAGGTCCTGGTGGGGCGGGTAAAAGCTCGCTTGTTGGCAAGTTAATACCTGAGTGCCAGGCGCTGGGCTACAGGGTTGCGGTGCTTGCAGTCGATCCCACAAGCCCCATAACTGGTGGCGCTATATTGGGAGACAGGGTCAGAATGCAAGGCAACCTTCACAGCGAAAAGGTGTTCATGCGAAGTATGGCATCAAGAGGGGCGATGGGAGGTGTATCCAAATCACTCAGAAATGCGATCAGGATCCTTGATGTCGCCGGCTACAATATTGTGCTTGTTGAAAGCGTCGGTGCAGGCCAGCTTGAAGTTGAAATTTCTAAAGTTGTTGATCTTACAATAGTAGTGTTCACACCGCACACAGGAGATAACGTGCAAGCTGTAAAAGCTGGGCTCACCGAAATAGGCGACATTTACGTTGTAAATAAGGCAGATCTAGAGGGTGCCACTAGCCTCTATCAAACGGTAGTTGACCTGATAGGAGATACAAACAGAAAACCAGCTGTTCTTAAGACATCTGCCAAGACGGGAGAGGGTGTGGAAGAACTAGCCAAGGATATTGATAAATTATTAAAAGAAAAAAACATTAATTATAAAGAACGCGAGAGAAAGATGCTGGAGGATGAGTTAACAGACATGATTTTAAATATTCTGGAGAAGAAAGTCTCCTCTATGATTGCTCAGGACAGAAAATATTCCGAGTTTATAGACAGGCTGGCTAGAAGAGAGATCGATCCTTATATTGCTGCTGAAGAACTGGCTGGGGCCCTCTTTAGGTGATAAGAAAGATGGCGAGCGAGACTTTCAAGACCGACTCAAATATACCGGTTAAGCGAGTTTTTACAAATGAGGATCTGAAGAATTATCATGATCTCCTTGAAGAAGAGCCTGGCAGGTACCCCTATACTCGCGGCCTGTATCCGGACATGTATCGAGAGCGACTATGGACCATGCGACAGTACAGCGGCTTTGGTAGCGCAGAAGAAACTAACAAGCGCTTCAAGTTTTTGCTAGACCGCGGCCAGACGGGCCTGTCACTGGCATTTGACCTGCCTACTCAGACTGGCAGGGACTCCGATGACCTCCAAGCAGAGGGTGAGATTGGCAGGACAGGCGTTGCCATCACCTCGATAAAAGACATGGTGACCTGTTTTGACAGCATACCACTTGACAAGGTCAGCAGTTCAATGACTATCAACTCAACTGCATCTACCCTTTTGTCGCTTTACATCACTGTTGCCGAGAACCAAGGAGTGTCACCGGACCAACTGCGTGGCACGACTCAAAACGATATCCTGAAGGAATACATTGCACGAAATACCTACATTTACCCTCCCAAACCATCCATGCGCCTGATAGGGGACATGATCGAATATTGCTCTAAAAAAGCTCCACAATGGTACCCCATTAGCATTTCTGGCTACCACATGAGAGAAGCTGGGTGTAACGCTGTGCAAGAGCTGGCCTTCACTTTTGCAAACGCAATTGAATACATTAATACTTGCACAAGCAGAGCAGGACTAAAGGTTGATGACTTTGCTCCACGACTTTCGTTTTTTTTCTGCTGCACTATGGAATTCTGTGAGGAAATTGCCAAGTTTAGAGCGGCTCGGCGGATCTATGCAAAAATAATGAAAGATAAGTTTCATGCAACAAGTCCTAAATCGCAGCACCTCCGCTTCCACGTTCAAACATCCGGGGAATCACTCACTGCACAGCAGGTCGACAATAACATTGTCAGGGTCACAACTGAAGCACTTGCTGCGGTGCTTGGTGGATGCCAATCCTTGCATACCAACTCGCGTGATGAAGCCCTTGCGCTTCCAACTGAAGAGTCAGTCAAGATAGCTCTCAGGACTCAGCAGATAATTGCTAGTGAGACAGGCGTCAGCAAAACTGTGGATCCAATGGGGGGCTCATACTACATTGAATACCTTACAGGCAAGATAGAGGAAGAGGTTAACCAGTATCTTGAAAAGATAGAAAGGATGGGCGGTGCGCTAGTAGCAGTAGAGAAGGGCTTCTTCCAAGAAGAGATTAGGAATAATGCATATCAATTGAAAAAAGAGATTGATGAGAACAAGCGCATTATTGTAGGTGTCAATAAATATCAAGACGAGCATGATGTCGAGCCGAATATCAACAGGATAGATCCATTGCTGGAGCAAAAACAATTAGCAAAAGTCAAAGAATTCAAGAGCAATCGAGACAAGTCAAAGGTTGACCAAGCGCTATCACAACTGCAAAGGGCAGCCGAAAAGGACGTCGATAACCTGATGCCTCATATCATCAACGCTGTTAAGGGCTACAGTACTCTTGGCGAAATTAGCAGCACTCTGCGAACTGTGTTTGGCAGATACGAACCCAAGATATCCTTCTAGCGTGCAAGATAGGCTGTTGAGTGCATAGAGACCTATTTGGCATTAGATTAAATAAACTGTCACTGGCTCTGTTTGCTATCAAATGAGAGTCGACCATATAGCTATTGCAGTTAATAATGTGCAACAGGCACTCACCGACTATCAAAAAATACTCAATGTTGACGAGCTGAAAATAGAGGAAGTGCCTAATGAAAAGGTCAGGGTCGCGATGCTAATGCTCGAAGATACTAGAATAGAATTAATGGAGCCGATGGCCCCTGACAGTCCAATCTCAAGGTTCCTGCAAGAACGTGGAGAAGGCATACACCATATAGCAATCACGGCTGATGACATAGAAAAGGATGTTGCAAGGGCTTCTGAGAAAGGTATGAAAATGCTTGGCGGATTGCGTACAGGCTCGTACGGACGTAAGATCACATTCATACATCCTAAGTCGCTTCATGGTGTCCTGACGGAGTTCTGTGAGGCGCCACCGGCAGCGCAAGCAGAAGACCGCAAACAAAAAGAACAATAGTAATAAGAGCAAAACTGGGGTTTTGTATGTATTGCAAGATTGCGAAAAGCTTACCAAGCTGCTGACCGAAAGTGTGGAGAGAAACCACGCCGATGCACTTCTACTCTCCGGAGGACTTGACAGCAGCATTTTGGCAAGTATACTACGGCCACAATATTCACTTGCAGCAGCATTTGGAAAAGGTGCTCCTGATCTTATTTATGCAAGGGAGGTTGCAGAAAGATACAGCAAACACCATGTTGAAATTGTTTTTGGACGGAACAGAATGGCGGAGCTGGTCGAGCAGGTTATACGAATTTTTAGAACATTTGATCCAATAGAGATCAGGAATTCTGCTGTGGCACTTGCTGGCATCGAGTGGGCAAAAAGCGATGGCTATTCTAGTATAATGACCGGTGACGGCAGTGACGAGCTGTTCGCGGGCTATAACTATTTTTCTCGCTATTATTCTGACATGCAAAGATTTGGTTCGGAGCTGCGACGGCTGTGGCAGATCATGCATTTCTCCTCAAGAAAACTAGGAGAACATGTCGGAATCGAGGTCAAAACTCCTTTCCTTGATGAGAAGTTTGAGTCGTTTGCAAAATTGATCGATGTCCACGACAAAGTCGGCGAACATGATGGCAAAAAGTGGGGCAAGTTCATCTTGAGAAAATGTTTTGAACCCACGCTGGGCTCATTGGTGTGGCGACCCAAGCTTGCGCAGGAGCAGGGCGCCGCCACTGATCGTTATCATCAATATGTTGAAGAAATGATTGACAACTTGACTTTTGAAAACAAGAAAAGAATAGCTCAGGAGCAGGAAAGCGTCAAAATAAGAAGCAAGGAACACCTGCACTACTATGCCATTTTCAGAAGCTATTTCCCTCCGCCAAAAGAAGATGAAGAAGAAGATGATAATGATAGTCGGAGATCACGCTGCTCGGAGTGTCGAGGATGTATTGCAACTGATGCTAGGTTTTGCAGAAAGTGTGGCGCTTTTCCTGTTGTGCCACTTTCACTTTGAATACTTACCCGGCTTTTTTGTAAAGATCCTCTTGCAGCCTTCGCAGCAAAAGTAGTAAGTCTTACCATGATGCTCATGGGTAATTGCAAGTTCCTGAAGCATTTCAATTCCGCACACAGGATCAATAACAGCCATCAGCACTATGCAAAGAAATTACGTATTTATTGCTTACCAAAAGTGATCATTGGCAGTTTTATTCTTTTACATAAGACAAAGGCGCGTTATATGCAATTGTTGAAAGGTCATGCAGCTGGACTAAATATAAAGCAGGCTGTCTTTTTCAATAGTGCATTAAAAAAATTTTCAATTTCTAGTAGCGTGGAAAGGGTGTATACAGAGGATTGGACCCCCTATATTACGACTTATCACAATTGTCTTTTAACCCTTTATCTGATACGCATGCCTATGTGTTATGCAAAGATATTTGAAAATCTTTTATTTTTTAGAAAGCAAAAAATAGAAAAAGCGGAGAGTCTGGTTAACCCAGACATTGTCGAAATCCTAAGTTTACGGAATAGACCTGCTGTACAGCTTTCCTTCAAGAGCCAGCTTGTACATTTCGGCCACGTATGGGTTCTTGGCAGGCGTTTCTGCACCAAGTTCGACCAATCTGGCGTATACTCTGACTACATAAGCCAGAGCACCCATGAATGCCACGACGACACCCATGTTAAACATCCAGTGGTTTGGAACTGCGAAGATTTCTTCGACGAACCAGAAGTGCCACATCTCGTTGACACCGATTGTGAACATCGTGGCCAAGTAGCCAATGATGGTGATTTTCAAACCGGTGTTCATCGAATTACCTGGTCCCCTCAGGATTGGTACTCTTCTGTCATACATAGCCACCATTCCCCAGCCTATTGGGAGTGCTACGAAGTGACTATATAGCCACCAGTGAGCAGGTGTGAATGCACTATCTCTGATTGCCGTCTGGTGCAGTGAGCCATCGACGAAGTTGTCGACCTCTACTGAGGCTGCAATTGAACCCAGCATGATGACCATTATGTAGATCTTCTTCAATCTCTGGATTTCGACTTCTTTTGGTATCAGTGCTGGCATCTGAGCCATGACTCTTTAATTCAAAGTCTCATATTTTAATATGCAGTTGAATAAACTATAGGAAATAATATGAAATATAAGTAAACCAGCTTCCAAAACACAAGATCCTTTATGACAAGAAATAGAGTAGTATAAAATTCCCAATAGCTTGAAGATAGACGCTAATGATAATCATCGATGATAATCACTCAAAATAATACAACGGCAGCTCAGTCAAATGCCTTCTCTTCATAGCGTGTCAGTTTAACTCTGAATCTTCACTGCTGCCGGCCATGTATATGGCCTTCTCTTTAATTAATTCTTATGAGGATCATCTAGGGCGTCAAAGCAAATGAAAAAACAGACTACACAATGTCATATCGCTGCGTCTTTCTCCTCTAAGAGAACGGCCTATAGCGCTCTACCAGCTCTGACAGCGGGAAGCGCTTCTTGCCCACTATTTTTATGTCAACCTGGGGCTTTTTCTCCTTTCCAACTTCGATTATGTTATAGCAATTTTCAAAGAACCCCCGAAATCTGATTGAAGAGGTAGTGCCAGCATATGCTATTGCAAGCCGCCCAAGATTCCACATCCACGGCCTGTGCTTGTGACCGCAGAGGACAAGGTCAACTCCTGATTGCAGGAATGTGCGAAGTGTATCACCTGCATCAAGAATGATGATCTTGTCAGTACCTGTGTCTGGTATCCCTATCAAATGATGATGCATCGCCACTATCTTAGGCTTGGTCTCTGGATGTTTGCTCAGTGTTTTTTCCATCCAAAGGTTCTGTCGATAGCCTACCTCGCCCTCATCCCGATCCGGCCTAGCCGTGCCCACTGTGAAGATAAGGGCATCATCAAATTCATGGATCTGCTTTGTAGGAAAGTACTTCTTGAACAGCAAATACCCGGTGTGACGATAATCATGATTACCAGCTATCACGATCAGATTTGGGCAGATAAAGCGCTCAAGTTCTTTCCTTGCCTTTTCAAATTGAATCAGCAGCCCGTCGTCTGTCAAGTCGCCAGTCACGATTATTGCATCTGGCTTAAGCTTATTGACCTCTTCAACTACAGTGTCAAAGACGCTCTGGACGAAAAGGCCGCCGATGTGTATATCTGATAGCTGGACTATTTGCAATTATTTATTATTATTATATGTGCTACCTTGATGCTATATAATGTATACACGCAAAGCAATATTATTATTAACGCTCAGTCTAGCTTGTTCGCGTAGAGTCATCGTCAGTTGCCAAAGCGAAGGATAAAGGAGGAAAAGCCAAAGAAAAAGCTGGGAAAGAAGGAGCTTCTGATAGCTCCCGTCGCCATGGGGGCAATGACACTTATCTCACTTGTAATCATACCTAACTTTTCGCCACCTCCAGCTCCTACAGAGGTGTGCCTTAAGGCGCACAACGTTGAATCGTTCCAGCTTCATCCCCGAATTGAGGTAGTTGTTAACGGCAAGCAGCATACTCTGCCAGATAATGTTGGCAGGCAGCCCAAAGACGGCCAAGAATGTATTCGCCCGCTCCATACAGATGAAGCAGGCAACGTGGTACACATAGAGTATATCCGGCCCATCAGGTTCACGCTTGCCGATTTTATGAAAATCTACAATATGAGTAATACAATTGATGTCGTCGACAACACTACTGGCACAGACGTATTACAGACGCTGAATCTCACTAATTACAACATAGAGTATTCGTATTTCTCAGAAGCAGGCCAGTTTACCAAAGTAGCCAGGCCCTCTGATATGCCGCCATTTCCTCAGGATAATAAGATGGTTGCGCGTATAGACCTGACAAGTAAATAAGAATAAATAGCGAAAAAAGGGGCTGCCTCTTTGTTTGGCTAACAAAAAGAAGACTGCAGCGATAATCAGGGGCGATGGGACTGGGCCAGAGCTCGTTGATGCAATGATTAATGTTCTGAAAGCATGTAATTCAGAGGTTGAGCTAGTCTTATGCGATGCTGGATCGGACTGGTGGCAAAAAAACGGGGGCAATTCCTATATTTCTCCCGATGTATGGAAGCTACTTGAAGAGTCGGATGCCTGCTTTAAAGGACCTACAACTACTGTACCAATGTCAAATGCTCCTCGCAGTGTCGCAGTAAGTATCCGCCAGAAATTCGAGCTTTATGCCAATATCAGACCGATCAAGACATACAAGAACCAGGAAAGACAGCTTGACTTTGTATGTGTGCGCGAGGCTACTGAGGGGCTGTATGCGGGTATTGAATTTAAGATTAGCGATGATTCTGCAATAGCCATCCGGAAAACCACTAGGAAGGGTAGCGAGCGGATTGCCACTGCTGGCTTCAAGGCTGCTAGGGACAGAGGCTTTCAATCCGTATACGCAATAACCAAGCGCAATATTCTTAAAGAGACTGACGGCATTTTCTGGGCCGCTGTCGAAAAGGCGCAGAATCAGCAGCAGTTCAAGGACATTCTTGTTGAAGAATACTACATCGACAACATGACCCAGCAGTTGGTTAAGAATCCTGAAAGGTTCAACAAGAGTGTACTTCTCAGCACCAATCTCTTTATGGACATTGTATCAGAATGTGCCTCCGGTCATGTGGGATCGATTGGCAATGTCTACTCTGGCAACTATGGCGACAATTATGCTATGTTTGAGCCAGCGCATGGCAGCGCGCCCAAGTATGCAGGCCAGAACAAGGTAAATCCCGTTGCTACGATCCTTTCAGGTGCCTGGATGGTAGAATACCTTGGAGAGAAGCAAATCTCCAAGGCAATATTCCAGGCTACAGAAGATGTCATCAATGAGGGCAAGTATGTTACATACGACTTGGGCGGAAACACAGGCACATCTCAGATGGCAGACCAGATATCTCTCCAGGCCAGCCACCTGCTCTGCTAAAGAAGAAGGAGAACAAGAGGCGATCAAATACTCAGCTCGATAATAGAGAGAGTCTCGTAGAATAATCTTTTTTCCTTTACTATCTTTTTGTGCATCTTGTTCTCTACAATCACATTATCAAGAGCCCGTGAATCCGCAAATGATGAAATGACAATTAGCATCTTGCCATCCCATACAAGGAGAGGTAGGGCCGAATTAATGAAGTGGACCGTTGTTTCTATCCCCGTAGGCCCTCCATGCACAGTGGGATCCCGCATATTATGGCAGTCATCGTTAGGAAGGTATGGTGGGTTGCTCACTATGAGGTCAAATTTGCAGATCTTAAATGCTGATCCTGCATCGCAGCACACAAGTAATGTATTGGATGATATCCTCTGGTACCTGCAATTTTGCAATGCCTGTAGGTCAATATCAGAGCCGGCCACGTAGGCAAAATTCTTTTCAAGTATGTTGAGCAAGAGTCCTGATCCTATTCCTATTTCAAGAGCCCGCCTGCCGTGATACTGTCTGATACAATCTGCCAGAAGATATGTGTCGTCAGATGGTGCGTACATTTGATGACATCAACTCTGCCATGTGGACAAGATCCTTTGGTTCAAGCTCGTCTATCTTTTTGCTTTCATAGATCGCATTAATAATGCCTGCCTCTGCGGCAACAGATGATGCATTCTTGTTACGCCTTGAGAAAAGGAGATTGATATTTCTTATCACCTCTCTTGTAACAGTGTTGATAGGAATAATCCTGATGATTGAAGATTGTACCTTAGGTTGCGGCTCAAATGATTCTCTTCTTACTTTGAACAATTTTTCGATAGCAAAGCAATGAGCTGCAAGTGCAGATATTGCCCTATAGCTCTTCCTACCTGGCCTTGAGGCGAGCTTATCTGCAAACTCGTCCTGTACCATCAGTATCGCCCTCTTAAATTTTTGTCTAGATAACCATTCAATGGCATCTCTGCTCCGTGAATATGGAAGATTTGAAACAAAAACATCAAAGAAATGTGAGTCTTCATTTTTGAAAAGGTCGGCGTTTACTAACTGTAGATTCTTGAACTGAAACAAGAGCTGCTCTTGGACCCTTCTATATAATTTGATGTCGACTTCATATGAAATAACATGCTTGGCACACCTGCACAGCTCCGCGGTAAGGATCCCTTGACCAGTGCCTGCCTCAAGAACGATCTCGTCTTTCTCTATGGAGGCAGCAGAGACTATCTTGGCAAGAATTCTCCGGTCAGCAAGCATATGCTGACCCAGGGTCCTTGTGATTTTGTTTGCTGGCAATTATTTTCTTACGAAAAGGTTCATTCGTGCCTGTCCTATTATTTCTTCGATTATTCTCTTGGCTACGAGCTTGGCGGGATCCCTCAGCCCGACCCTAGTCTGAAGATCTGCAAAGTTTTCAAACTTCTTCTTGTCTCTTTCCTTAATTATCGTCATCATATAGGTCTTACCGATACCCGGGATAAGCTCCAGCGCATGTATCCTTGGAGTTATCGGCTGTGCCACGTTGATGTAATTGACAAAGCGCTTTTCGTTGGCAACCACTACTTTTTCTATTATGTTTGCCAGCTCGTTCTTCGCAGTCTGTGAAATGTCCGTGTATTCTAATCTGCCCAGGACACTTGACACCTTCTCCCGGCCTTCTCGTCCTATGTAAAGGCGGTCGCCTACCTCTACCATCGCGTTTGGGATTCCCAAAAGCTCAAGCAGCGTCAGCCGCTCTTCTCCTATTGCATGGATTATGACACCTTCTCTGCCTCTCACTGTTATGGACTTGCCTCTTGGAGTAAAGTCAAGAACATAGGCATATTCCTCATATTTCCTTGCTTGGCTGTGCTCTCCCTGGCTAAAGTGCCCAGAAGCGGCATCCTGCGTAGACGGTGGAGGTGGTGGTGGTTGTCCTGACAATGTTCAACCCCTATTACGCGGGAGTGGATATTTAACTTTGAGTATCTTCTTCTGTCTTTAGAATATTTAGCATCTTTCCAAGCGTGTCAGTAAGAATTAGCTTCTTCCAACCAAAGGTAAATGCTCTGAGCTCCTCAAGTGAAGTTGGCATGATGTTGACTACTTCAACCGCTTCTTCCTCAGTTAAGTCGCACTGTTCTACTAGCTGACGCGTCATCATTTGTGCCTTTTGGGACTCAACCTTCGCAAACTTTTTGACATAGTCAGCAGTCCACCTTTGGATCTGGTCCATGTCATCGGGTTTAACTGATTCGAGAATTTCCTTTACCTGTGGGAGCGTAACAATTTCTTTCTTGATGATCTCTGTCATTTGTTTGTGGCACCTGCTGCTTCTGCTTCTGCTTCTGGTGGTAGTAGAGTTGTTGCTGTTGCTGATGGGGACATTGTTGGATTACCTGCAAGCAGCTTAATGTGATTGAACCTAGTCTGCAGTATCTTTTTCTTGTCGCCGATCATCACCGAGACTTTTAATGTGCGCCTTCCAACTTCTTCAACGACTCCTATCCTACCGTGGAACCTCCTGTGAGGGGTGGTGTTGTGTTCCCTTGGATCAATATTAACGACGACCTTGTCTCCAACCTTATAATCATAAAGTAGGTATGAGATTCCCCTAACTACATTGGACTTAGTTAGTATTGAGCGAGACTTTACCCTAGTACCGTGCGAGTGTGGCATGTCAGTTCATTGATATAAGCCTTAATTTAATATTATCTAGCTTCGCTGACATCTGAAATACCACTGTTTGATAGGGTAAATAGAATTTCGCGCTCTGCATGGTATGGACTGTCCACCATTCTCGCAATGCGATTCTTGCCGGAGCGCTTCAGGTATATCCTGTAGGTGCTAGTATGGGCCAGCACATGGCCTCCTACAGGCCTGACCGTGTCTCCAAAGTAAGCGTCCGGTGACGCTTGAATCTGGTTTGTAACCATGACAGCCACCTCATATGTTTCCGCTATCCTGACCAATATGTGCATGAACCTGTTCAGACGCTGCTGTCGCTCAGACAGTGTTGCGCGGCCAATGAACTCTGCACGATAGTGTGCAACTGCAGAGTCAACAATTATCAGCCTGGCATTGTTCTCTTCGATTACTGAGCCAGCTTCCTCGATGATAAGCTCTTGGTGCGCGCTGTTATACGCCTTGGCGACAATTACATTTTCAAGCGCGCCTCGAGAATCGAACCCTCGTGCTTGCGCTATAGAAACTATTCTTTCTGGACGAAATGTGCTTTCAGTGTCGATGTAGATCGCCTTTGCGGCAAGTCCACCTCCCGACGCTGGCTGCTGCACCATTAGGCATAAAGTATGGCAAAGCTGAGTCTTGCCAGTTCCAAATTCTCCGTAGACCTCTGTCACAGCCTTTGTTTCAATACCGCCACCTAACAGATCATCAAAGCTCTTTGAGCCTGTGGATATGCGATCCCTGCGCTTGTTAAAGAGGCTCGTTGCGGTGACAAAACTTTTGTCGATCATTCCCAAATCTTCAAGCATCACTCTGGCCTTGTTGCATATCTCTACTGATTCCTCCATCTCCATTCCGGTGGATTCTGAGATGTCCATTGGTCCCCTCACCAGAAGGTCTCGGACTGATTTAAAGCCGGCCTGTCTGAGGCGCTTCTCTGTGGCCGGTCCTATCTCTTCTATGTTGTAGAGTCCCAGCTTGTCTGAAACTGCATCCTCCTCCTCCGCAGTCAAGTGCTTGTACTAGTCTACCTTTGCAAGTGTTACTAATTAGCATTGATAACCGACGACTTTTTGCGACCTTCATTCAGGAGCAAAATATATATCTTTGTTGTTTCTGGTCTACTTAAGAATAAAGATATGATGGAAAGCAAGACGTTGGTTGCAACTATGGCTCTTGCGACTATCATCGCTGTCTCCATAATCAGTTATATTCTCCCGGCAGCGAGCGCGCATGGCGTACAGGCACAGCTTCAAAGCAGGTTCGTAAGAATTGATAATGAACAATTTTCAGATCAGACTTTGACTACAGGCGAAGAGTTAACCGTAAGCGGAGAGCTGACAAGCTTGGTCAACAGGCCGCTGAGGGGATGGCTATCGCTTTTCAGTGAGTCGTCAAATGCAGGCAACAGATGGGAGTTCTTGACCCGTGATCCACCCGGCAACATATTTGATCTCGCTCCGGGACAAACAATTCCCTATTCGATTACCGTAAGGGCGCTTGAACCTGCAACTTACCACGTACATACACAGCTAAACGTTGAGCACGTAGGGCCGGGTCTTGGAAGGGGCGCGACAGTGAGCGTCACAGGAGAACCAATAATAAAGCCAATTCCATATCAAAACATTGTCTATCAGTGCATAATTATCGGCGTCGGCCTTGGAGTTACGTTCGCAACGAGACCGTGGCAAGTCATCTAAACGCCACTCCCCTTTTTCCTTTTAATTTTTCAATCTATTAAGATGAAGAAATAGCGGAAGCTCGCAGCCAGCGAGAATCAAACGCACTTATTCTATAAGTGGTTGTTATTGTTTAGTAGGCTGTTGTTGTTGCTTGATCAACTCGTATTTCGAGGTGTAGCCACGCGGATTTATCATCATCCCTTCGTAATTAAAAGTTGACGAGTTCCCCACAATGACGGTAGTTATCATCCCCAACATGTCTTGATGCTCGAGCATCTTGTCCAAAGTGGTCACAACTATCTCCTGGCTTTCTCGATAAGCACCCTTGACTATTGCAATTGGCGTATCCGGCTTTCTGTATTTCAAAAATATCTCTCTTGTATCTCGCAGCTGATGAACCCTCTTCTTGCTTGCAGGATTATATATGACAGTCACGTAGTCGCCCATAGCTGCAGCTTCGACGCGCTTGACTATAATGTCCCATGGAACTAGCAAATCGCTCATGCTGACAACTGCGAAGTCGGTCATGAGGGGTGAGCCTACAAGGGCAGCGCATGAATTTAGTGAAGAAACGCCGGGGACACATTCAACATAGATGCTACTACTGTCCTCTCTGTTCCAACCTTTTTGAGCCAGGATTTCATATATGAGTCCAACCATGCCATAAATGCCAGGATCGCCGGACGAAACAAGTGAAACGATCCTACCCTTTTCTGCAAAGTCGATCGCTTGATTTGCTCGATCCACCTCTTGGGTCATAGCGTAACGGTAGACTTCTTTGCCTGTTATCAGGTCTTCAACAAGGCTAACGTATGTATCATAGCCAATGATGACTTCACTTTTCTCAATGATCATCTTTGCTCTGTATGTCATATGATCATGGTTGCCAGGCCCTACTCCAACAACATATAGCTTACCCTTCCTGGAGCTCATACTTGCTTATGATAGACAAATTTGACCCTTAATGAGTTTTTTGAACTACTAAGCTTAAGATGGTGGTGGTGGTGGTAAGATAATTACTCTTTTTGAATCAAAACATTGTATTATTGTTGGCGCTTTTCTAAGGTATCCTTTGAAGTACATCCCAATGCTCAACAATCTTGCCATTGTCGTCTAGGCGAAAGATGTCAATCCTGGCCCAGTTCCTTATGTCACTAGGCCACTCCTGATAGCAGTGTAAGACCACAAGTTTCCTTCTGCTATGGCTCGCTTGAAGTGAACACTCTTACCCCGGTACTCTTTTGCCATTCTCTCAAAATACTCAATGAAAGCGTCTTGCCGTCAGCCACTGCTGGATTGTGTTGAATGTACACCTCTACAACATATCCCTTGATGGCATCAGAAGGATTATTCAGGTTGAACATCGGGTCGTAGAAGGCCATTACGTTGTTTTTGTTCATTTCAAGCTGTTGTTGCTCTGCCATATCTCACGTTTATTACTGTGGTTTTTTAATTTCTTGGCATTATTTTGTATATTTTTAGTGTTGTAAAAACAACATACATTAATTTTATGCTAATATCATAAAATCATAATAATTAGAGATGTAAGCTTATTTAGCAGTTTTAGAAAACCATGCGGCGATATGGTTAAAGATAAATCTAATTTACCCTTTGAAGTGGAATACTCTCAAAAGCCAAGCAGCGAGTCAAAGACATCTTCTTCCATGAAGAGATTGGCAGTGGTTCTAAAGCCTGAAAATGTAGACTCCATCACTTCTACTCTTAGGGGATTGGGTCTCGAATCAACAATATACGATGTAAAAGGTTCAGGAAAAGAAAAGGAAAGAGTTAGTTCTGGAAGAGGAGGGGGGACAATCGACCTTCAGTATACTACAAGAAGACTTGTGGCAACAGTGGTTAAGTCCGATGATGTTGAGGAAATTATAGATAAAATGAAAAAAGCTCTTGGAGGAGGAAGCGGCGCCGTAGTCATGATGCAACCTGTAGATGACTTAGTGCGTCTGTAGGCAAAGAAAAAGAAGTCAATTGCATAGCTATAACCTATGCCCTGCAATGAGATAGGCGAGTATAAAGAATGTATTTTGATTAGTTAGTCGCTGCCACGATGGTGTTCCTTATAGAATTTGATAAGCCTAGCTACTGCATCGCCTATAGAGTTAGCCGCAGTTCCCATTTTGATTAATTCATCATAAACCTCTTTAGGAATTCTTACCTGTCGGTATTCTGTCTCTGTTTTCTTTGACTTTTTCTTCTTTTTCTGCTAACGTTGCTCTATCTTTAAAGCTACTAGTTAGTTGCTTGCCTACATTAGAGCTAATTCTTGATCATCACAGTCGAGATATATCCAATTTATCCTTTTCCCGTATCTTCTTTAGCAAGCTCAAACTCATCATGCAAAGCACGCACAGCGTCATCGCAGTCACTGTCGTTGACAACAAAGGCCAAGTTGAGTTCAGAGGATCCTTGTGTTATCATTATGACGTTTATGCTATGCTTTGCCACAGCCCCAAATACCTTGGCCGCTACTCCCCTTATCCCACGCATACCAGACCCTACTACTGCAATGACTGCGACATCGTCGTTGACATTTATCTGCTTTATGACTTTGCCAAGGAGGCTCAACTCTAAAGTAGTAATAGCCTTGTCAAGATCAGTCTTTCTGACAAGCATTGAAATGCTCGATTCTGAGGGGCTTTGCGATATCATCATAATGTTAATGCGGTTTTTGGCAAGGGTATCAAAGATCTTAGCTGCAGTTCCTGGTGCGCCAACCATACTACCGCCACTCACGTCTATGAGCGCAGTATGGCGTATCACACTTACGGACTTGACTATTTTCTGCGATTCCTTGCCCGGGTTTTGTGTAATGATGGTGCCACTATGCTTGACATTAAATGTATTGCGGATTCTTATTGGAATCTTGGTATCAATGACTGGCTCAAGAGCGCGTGGGTGCATGTATTTTGCCCCAAAGAGTGCCATCTCCATCGCTTCAGCAAATGACACTTCCTTGAGGACTTTTGCATTCATGACCATCTTTGGGTCTGCAGTCATTAATCCATCAACATCACTCCACAACCACACTTCTCCAGCACCCATGCTTACAGCTATTATCGTAGCAGTGTAATCAGATCCGCCGCGTCCTATAGTAGTAATATTGCCATACTGGTCGGAGCCGATGAATCCAGTGACTACAGGTACAATATCCTGCTTGAGCATGGGCTCAAGCTTATGACTCACCTTAAGCTTAGTTGTGTCCATTAGGGGTCGAGCCTCGCCAAAGTTACTATCGGTCAGTATGCCTGCTTCTTTGCCTGTAAGATGTTCTGACTTTATGCCATGGTCCTCTAGAGCAAACGACACTATCGGAGTTGAGAGGCGCTCGCCAAAAGACAGTATGTAATCGAGCGATTTTGCCGTAACTTCTCCCAATAGCACAATGCCGCCCAGAACGTCTTCGAGCTCACTGATTATCTTCTTAACGGTAGCTAGAGCCTCACTTTTCAACTTCTTGTCTGAAATCGCCCCATCTGCAATTTGCATGTGAGTATTAGTACATTTTTCCACAAACTCCTCTAGCGACGTCTTATCGCCCCGCTTGACGCTGTCTGCTATCGAGAGCAGGCCATCGGTCATGCCTCGAACTGCAGAAACCACACAAACTATTTCATTGCCTTTCTTGTATGAATGCACTAACTCTGCGATGTGCCTTACTTTGTCTGAGGAGTCTACAGCAGTGCCCCCAAACTTCATTACTAGGCGCATATGTTTTCTAATCTTGAACCCTCGGTGCTAAATAGAAATGGATCCTACCCACATTTGCTATCTTGAACTCGAGCCTGAGTGGCATTTTACTTGAATACTCTGCTGTGACTGATCCCCCCATTGATACTACGGCCTTGCTTATTTTAGACAAATAGTCAATGCTGTATGTAGCCTTGCTTTCCTCCTTTGCCTCAAGCTCCTCAAGTCCTTCATTGCCCGCCTCAAGAGTGATGTCTGCTTCTCCCGAGTCTCCCCTTCCAGAGAAAGTTATCGTGCCTGATTTTGATTCAATAGAGATATACTCAGATACCACCTGAACATCAGACAATACTTTGTCAAACGCGATAGCGGTGAATACTGCTTTAGAGTTAAAGTTGAGCTTTGGCAGCGGAGTGGAGCTTGCCGAGCTCTCTATCAGGCGGCTCTTGTATTCCCGCTTGTAACCATTTGACATTTTTAGGTGCAGCATGCTGTCGTCGCCAATGCTGATCTCAACTGCGTCCTTCTTGTCAGCCCTCCTTATCAGCTTTGAAAATTCGTCAACTCTGATGCCGAATTTTACCAAGCTGTCGCATTCATATTTTTCAAATGCGTGGTTGGGCCAGTGGATATCTATAAGCGCAATGTGCGAGGGATCCATGCCTCTAAAAGAGATGCCTTCTGCTGAAGCCTCAAAAGTTGCTTCGTCTACAAGTGTCGAGATTGCCGAGGCAACAGCCTTCCATTCGTCTGGTGATTTGCTTCTAGCTACAAAAACCAAATTCATCTATTTGGCAGTGCTATTCTGATTTTAAACATTGCTCTCTTACACTCATCGGTTCAATCGATCGTCCTTGCATACAAAACACACACATGGCCACTCAATTTTTTTGAAGAGTGGCCTATTCTTCTACCATCTGACAGTATCTCTACTGCTGCATTTCTAATAGTGACTATTACTACATTGCTGTCGTGTGGGTTGACTAGCATGGAAAAAGAAAAATAACATCTTAGCTAAAAGAAGATCTGATTATAAGCGAGATGGCTACAAGCATCTTATCTAAATCAAATTAAATTTGTGTGATGTGGATATCCGCCCGCCCCTTCCAAAGCATACCTCTGTCTTTCACCGTTGAGCGTTTTGGCCATACCGAGGATTCTCTGACTGTAAAGAATTTTTAGAGTAGATCGACAGATTATTTTATTTCTTGACCTCTAGGGAGAGAGAAAATACCAATCGGAGATTTTGTAACCTATTCTCCGTTAACCATGTTGTTTGCAAGCAACCCTTCAGCCAAAGGGGCTGTCGGGTTCCAATTCCTTCAGATATCGTGCACGAAGTTTTCAACCGGACTATCAAGATAAAGGTATCATTCGAGATTATAGATGGATTAGACACTACTTCGACTAGCATTGCAAGAAAGCCTGATCTACTTACAATAAGAATATTATCGTACGAGATGGTAGTGAAAGACAATGGTGGCGTGTGGTGGGCTAGGCATAGTTGCGCCAAGTGTGGTTGCACTTTGTGCATC
>DATDKS010000093.1:0-16791 GCA_036519825.1 Nitrososphaera sp.
ATAAAACCTATCCGCGCATCATATAGCATAGTGGAAAAATCTCAGGGACTGAATAAAGGGATTACTGACGTCGACAGCTTTCTAATGGAGCATTTTAAGCGAGAGATATGGAGCAAGATTCCGCACCTAGAAGAAGGAGAAGGAGAAAAAACAGGTGAATCAAAAGTTGCTAACCCAACACCTCTTGGGGACATTACTGAAGATTTGAAGCAGTGTGCAAGAACCGAATATGGCTTGGATCTTGCCGATAAAGATCTGCAAGTTTTCGGCAAGTTTGATTCAAACTTGCTTGCAGGCTCGATCAAAGTAAGGCCTGCAGTACACATAGTCTATGATGCCATTGCGTCAGGCAAATTGAAGCGCGGACAGACAATAATTGAAGCGACCTCAGGTAACTTTGGAATCGCTTTAGGTCAGATCGCTAGGCTGGGACTAGATGTCATTACCCTCGTATCTAGGAAGCTTCAGGAAGGGGTATTTGCGGAGTTGAGAAATGAGAGAACACACATCATAAACCTGGATATGGACATTTGTCCTGCTCCAGGTATGAAAGTCAATCCGAATCTTTTGGCTGCTAAAGCAGCTGCATCGAACATTCGCTCACAGCTCATTGAAGTCGGGTTTGACCCTGCCATTTTCGATAAATCACGCTCAGAAGTAGAAGAACTCCTAGCGAGCCAGGATATAATAAACTTGGCAAAGCTTCTTGCGAAGGTCTACGGTTGTTTCTGCCCAGAACAGTACGACAACGAGCTCAACGTTGAGGTACATAGAACTGTGACTGCCCCGGAGATAGACCAGCAATTGATTGAACAAGGCCATTCTATGCCCGAATTCCAAGTCGTCTGTACCTTCGGTACAGGTGGCACCTCAGGTGGCTTGAGCAGATACTTGATGGACAAATATGGAAAGAAGTCACTGCATGTAGTTTATCCACTTAGTAACCAAGATGTTGCAGGAATAAGGACTAAGGGGAAGGCTGCAGGCTTGAAGTTCTATGAGCCTGAGCGATACGCCGGACAACATGAGGTAGATTTTGGTCAGGCAAAACGTCTGTTGAAGTTTTTCGTAGACAAAGGATATGATATGGGAGAAAGCAGTGCTCTTGCACTTTACGCGGTGATGCAGATGGCGAATTTCGGTGGAGACGGAGGAAGAAAGTTTGTCGTAATAATTGCAGATGGAATCCAAAAGTACAGAAGAAGCGTTGAAATGATGCAAGAGAAGCGAGAGGAAAGTAAAGAAGTTCCTCTACAGGAAGCTGTATCGAATATCGGAAAATACAACAGAGTTCTTTGGATTCACACAATGTATACTCCTCGCAAGGAGGGAATAGAGTTAATTGCGAATTCGCTGGGCGTTGATCAAAGCAAGATCTCTGTCCCAAAGGCCAGTGACGTGGAGCAACTTTTAACAACCCAAAAGATTCCAGAGGAACTTGATAATGCATTGGGCGGAGAAGGAAATAATGGGAGAGCATTGCTAGTCTGCATGATGGGTAATACTTCGCTCAGAGTTGCCGAAGTACTTGCTGAAAAAGGCATTGTAGCTCAAAGCTTGACTGGTGGAATTTCAGCACTTTCTCAAGATAAAGGCAAGCAAATTTCTGAGTTGGTGCGAATAGCTACAGAATAAAAAACATTCCCAGAGATATAAGCGAAATCGATCCAATTGGCGCTGATTGTAGAAGCATAATATTATTCCAGTCATCTTGAATAGTGCATCTACAGTTACTATAGCGAACAGTTGACATGAATTCCAGCTCCTCTCATGCTCATTGATGCATGTTTAGTTTTGAATAGTTTGGCCATGAATAAAATGATGAAATATTTATTGGCTAGTCGTCAACAACAATGGTCTGACTCTGCTCGCGCATGAATTCTGTCAGGTAATGAGGCCCTCCCGTTCCTTTACCTCTAGTACCAGAGTGCTTCCATCCGCCAAATGGCTGGCATCCGACCATTGCGCCTGTCGTTGCGCTTGCCTGCCTGTTAACATAAACAACTCCCGCCTGGATGTTGTCAAGGAACTTTTTGACCTCTTCCTGTTTTCTGGTAAATATGCCGGCGGTCAACCCATATTCAATGTCGTTTGCAAGCTTGATGGCGTCATCGAACTTCTCGTAATCTGCAGCACATAGGATTGGAATAAACATTTCCTCACTAAAGAGCCTGTGCTTTTTTGGTAAACCAACGATAATCGTCGGCTCTACATAGTAGCCATACTTTAGCTCGTCATCCTTTTTGACAGAGCCTCCAACAAGCACCTCGCCATCCTTCGCCGCTGCCTTTATGTATTTTTGATATTTCCTATACGCATTCTCGTTGACAAGTGGACCGACAAAGGTATCAGATTCAAGGGGGTTTCCTATTGGCAAGTTCTTTGTCTTTTCAACAAGCCGCCTGAGAAATTCATCCCTTACCTTCTTATGAATATAGACTCTAGAGCAAGCGCTGCACTTTTGCCCCGAGTAGCCAAACGTTGCTTTGAGGACTCCTTCGACTGCCTTATTGATGTCAGCTGTTTCGGTCACGATCACCGGATTCTTACCTCCAAGCTCAGCTATTAGCGGCTTGAGCCTTGTATTGCCAAACTCTTTTGCCATCCGGAAGCCAGTGTCTCGAGATCCTGTGAACACAATGCCAGCAACATCCTTGTTGCTGACAAGCTCATTGCCTACCTTGTCGCCTGGCCCGATGACTAGGTTGAAAACACCGTCAGGCAGTCCTGCCTGCTTGAATATTTCTGCAAACTTCCATGCAATAATTGGAGTGTTGCTTGACGGCTTAGCTACCACAGTATTCCCGGTGATTATTGCGCCCATGCTCATGCCTACAAAAATGGCAGCAGGAAAATTGAACGGAGCAATTACTCCCCATACTCCATACGGTTTCATGACGCTCTTGCTCTTTTCGTTTGGATGAGCGCTTTTCATTATTGTTTCAAAGCCATTATTTCTTTTCATTTCTTCAGAATAATAGCGTAAAAAGTCGATAGCCTCATCGATGTCGGCTATTGCCTCGTAACGATTCTTGCCGTTTTCATATGAGACCCACGCGGCAAGCTCGAATTTGCGACGGGCCATGATGTCTGCTGCAGCCGTGCATATTTGTACTCGCTTTCCATACTCTACTATTCCCCATCGCTCAAATGCCTCTTTTGCAGCTACAATGGCCTTCCTCACATGGATGGCACTCCCTATCGGCATATGTCCAAGCACTATTCTTGTGTCAATAGGAGAGGTATGTGCTACAGTAGATGGCGTCCTTACCTCCCTTCCCCCAATCATCATCGTGTAGATCCTACCAAACTCTGATCTCACCTGCTCAAGTGCTTTCTCATACCTGTCATGAAATTGTCCTTCAGCCTTCTCCCCCGTGAATCTGTGCAAAGTCTGCTCGTTTGAGAACATCTGTATCACTAGTATGGTTGAAAGAACCTTAAAAATCATGAGCGAGAAAAAAGAAGGGGAATTACTTTTGCCCGTTGTATTACATTGAATAATGCCATCATCATTTATGGCGCTACCATTTAGGCTGACCGCAGAGGGCTTACGGCGAGCTCTAGAAATTACAAACTGTGAGTCGTCCGTATCATCCTCCCGCAGCTGGCTTCTTCCTCTCTGCTTAATGTAGCAGAGTCTTGCAGAAGTCACTGGCTATAGGGCTTATTGAGTAATTCATCAGGCTCGAATCATCAAGTTCAATTCCATACCATACCATCGAGGACCGACCATACTGAATTGGACAATGCTATCCATGTTTATGCTATTTCTGTTGCATTATGAGCAGGTGTTAAAAGTTGCTGTAGAATCATAGATGGTAGCGCAGCACAAGCTCACCGTTCTTTTTCCGCTCTACCTTCTTGAGCTTCAGCTTGATGCTTTGGGCTATTTCATCAAATCCATCTCCCTCCACAAGCGTCGTCGCCAGTCTGCCGCCTGCTATTTTTGGGGCAATTGTTATTGTCAGCTCGTCTACAAGCCAAAGGTGCAAAAGGGACCAGTTAAGCTCGCCTCCACCCTCTACCAATATTTTTTTCATCCCCATCCTTTGCAGCTTGCGAAACAATAGTTTAAGATTGACGCCGTGGGGCACAGCGGCACTTTGTCCCTTTTCCCCTTCGCTTATGACCAGCACTTGCGCGCCCATATCTCTTAATTTTAGTATCTTTTCCTCTGGCGCTTGATCCGTCACTGCTACAATAGTCTCAACCCTGGACGCAGTGCGTATAATTTGCGAGTGAAGGGGGATCCTGCCTCTGCTGTCGACTATTACCCTGGCAGGGTTCTTACCCTTCACTAGTCTTACTGTGAGCAGGGGGTCGTCTGCCAGAATTGTAGAGATCCCTACTACTATGGCATCTACAGAAGCACGCAGCTTGTGAACCTTCACAAGATCCCCCCGTGAAGAAATCTTTGAATCTCCCTTTGACGTAGAGATCTTACCATCAACGGTCATTGCACTGTTGATTATTACCTTCATTCTACAAACCGCCCATTGATCATGACTGCCCTGATAGAGCTTTGGCTCAGCCTGTGGACCACTGCTGCATATGGGTCATGCATTGGATAGAGGTCGGCATGTTTCTTGTCAATGAATACCAGATCAGCTGCCCGGCGAGTCTCTATACAGCCGGTATTGAGTCTTAAAATTTGCGCCGCGTTTATAGTTACCATCTTCAAGAGTTCTCGTGCTCTTAACATCTCACCCTCAGCCGCCCTCGATGCCTTCCAAGCATAATCCAGTTCTCTCATAATGTCTGGCGAATTTAGCATAACGTTGTCCGTTCCAATGGCTATCAGGCAGCCCTGCCTGAGCATTTGGGCAACTTTTGGGATGCCTGCGCCGAGCACACCATTTGCCCTGGGGCAAATTACTACACCCGTGCCATTTTTTGCAACAAGCGACATTTCGTTTCCTGTTGCATTTGTCATATGTACAACAAAGTCAGGTTTCAGATGTTCCATTATCCGGTCTACTTCGCTTCTCCCGGTGTGCATCTTGGAAAATTTGACTGTCTCTATTGACTCGGCGGCATGTATTGATATCAATTTTTTTCCTGCTATCTTCCTGTACTGCGCAAGAGCAGCATCAGTGTTTTCATTTGCGCCGCTTAGCCCAAGTCCATCTGCATGCTCAACTACCTGTTTAGTCTGCTCTCCTTTTTCAGGTGGCAGGCCAGCTTTATCTGTTGGGCTGCTGTAATAATTTATCCTGCCAAGCGTCACGCATTTTATTGGTAGACCATCAACTGCTTCTTTTAGGAGCCTTATTCCCTCCAACCCATCCTCGCGAAAGTCTGCAAATGCAACTATCCCTTTCTTCATCATTGAAATTGCAGAATTCCTGATGAATGTCTTTAGGTGCTCTGGTAGGCTCTTTTCCAGAATCTTCTTTTTAGCACCAAACACAGGATGCACCCGTGTATCAAGCCGCTCCCCGACGGCAATATCTTTTCCTATTGAATCGGCAATGTGCGTGTGTGCGTTAATAAATCCAGGTATGACTAAGAACCCCTTTGCGGCCAGACTCTTGGCAGAACCCTTGTAGGTACCAGCAGCAGTCCCCCTTATTCTGCCATTTTCAATCTCAATGTAGCCCTGCTCAACATATTCAAGATCTCTGCCCAAAAGGAGGCTGGCGTCAGTTATTGCTAGGGACATTGTATTTCATATATTGTTTGGATCTTTCCTTCCTCGCGTAGATCTCTAATTGTGTCAAGCGCCTTTGTCGCAGCTTCTGCTGCTCTTCTACCTGTCTTGCCAATCCCTATACCGCAGTTGAGTTTAATATTATTGCCGGCCGTAACCCTCTTTAGCACTGCGTCTGTCTGCTCTTTTGTCATACCGTTAGAAATTACCATAACATTGTCGCCGCCAAGAAAGAACGCAAGCGAATTGTGCTTGAGGAACTCTTCTGCAAGCGCGCTGTAGATCTTCATGACTAGTGCTGTCAGTTCATAAGGCGACAGCCGATTGCCAACCTTTGTCGAACTATCAATATCAATATGCATTATTTGTGCTACGTCTGCCGGATGCTGCTGCAAACTACCAAATATTCTAGCGCTGCTATCAAGCATCCTGCCCTCTTTTCTTATGCAGTAAGCATGGAGGTTTGCTTCAAATGCAGTCTTGCCGACGCCTATTGTCATCGACATTAACATGTTGTCATACAGCTTTGTGAGCTCATGCTGTATGTGTCGATGATCATCAGCATCAAGGCCATTTGTTATCGCAAAGTATTCATCGAATCTGTTGAAGAAAACGATGCTATCTCTTTCTGAGAATAGCCTCTGTACATCATGATAGATCTTTGCTTGCAACATCTGAAGCTGTGCTTCCCTGTCACTTCCAAGCGTGAGAGTCCATTGCCCATATCCTTCAATCCTAATTATTGTCAGCTGTATCATTTATTATCACAATCCCTCCGCCGACTGTCTTTTGTAGCTTTCTCAACCGCAAAACCATGTTTACGGCCGCGTTGACTGCTCTAGCCGGTACAAGCTTTGCTCGCGCTCTTGCTTGCTCGATCGTCATCCCAGGCCCCGCTACGCCAAGTGTCACCGGCTTACCATACTTTAGCGATAGATCGGCTATCAGTCTTGCCGCGTTTTCAGCGACTATGTCATCGTGCCGGGTGTCACCCCTTATCACAGCACCAAGTGTGACTACGGCGTCCACATTTTTCTTTCTCAATAATCGCTCAACTGCAAGCGGCATATCAAAGGTGCCCGGCACATACAAGATGTAGTTTACCTGAGCGCTTACATTGGCTGCGTGATCTCTTGCGCCTTCTAGCATCCTGAACGTTATCTCGCTGTTAAACTCGGAAACTACTATTGCAAGACAAATCAATTGTTAGTTATGCCACCCTAGCATAAGTTTTGAGCTCGCTTGCGTCGATTAAGGGGACACCAAATTTCGCTGCATATTTTTGCCCAGTGTCAATTGAGAGCGCCCTGTGCGTCACTGAGTCCATCATCTCACAAATGGCCACTGCAGGTATAAGGTCTGCAAGCTGCGTAAGATAAACACATAGCTCAGTGTGGCCCATCCTGTCGTGTAGCAGGTGCTTTGATGCTATAAGTATCGGCACGTGGCCGGGCGCACGAAAGTCTCTAGCGAATTGTTCGATGCCGCCATTGTCGATGTTTTTGCAAACTTCTGCCATCTTGGCTATAGTGAGTGCCCTGTCCTGATCGGTGATACCGGTGTATGTGGAGCGATGGTTGACCGCTATCGAAAATGACGGCTTATCCCCGTAGGCGGCCCTGCCCTCTGTCAATTTTGAAAACACTGGGTTTACCTTACCCATATCTGCTAAAATGTCGTGCATATAGACCAGCCCCAGCTTGCTCGTGATCTCGTTTGCTATTGCAAGGCAAACAAGTCCCCCTGCGTCTTTTCTCATAGTCGCAAGGTGATTCGGCTGGATATGCTGTGCAGCGATTACCATGTCTATCTCGTTCTCACGCGCTTGATCGTCATGAACAAGTACAAATTTGCCAGCCTTTAGGGCTGCAATTGCTTCTTCAAGAGACAACTATTGTTTCTGCGGCTCAATGTAATTAAAACATTACTAAAATTGTGGTTGTTACCAAGTTTTTGGTAGTGTTCCCTTTACTGGTGTTCTGATCAGGTTGTTCCGAAGGAGGCGTTGTTGTTGTTGTTGCTATCTTTGTATCCAAAACTGGTGATAAATTTGACAGCTTTTTCTTACGTACTCAAGCACGCAGAGTGATATATACCATAATAGGAAGGGAGAAGAGCTATGATGGCAACAACAATGACTCCGGAATTCGAAGGTCGTCTGAAATTCGAAGACTGTGGAAATTGTGGCAAAGAGATTCAATACGTAATGGGTTCATGCCGCAATTGCGGAACTGAACGACCAGCTATGTATAAGCATCCTAATGGCCAAAGCTAGCTAGCTGGCATCATGAAAAACTGACAGAAAAAGCATGCTGATGCATACAAGAATTATGAACAGAAGTTGAGACCCGTTATGCGATACTGAAAAGGATTCCCTAGACAAAACAGATTGGATTACTTAGACAGCACATAGGGTCTTTTCATAAAGAAGTTAGAAGAACAAGATGAAACCAGTAAATGGGAGGGGCATAATAATAAGGAATCCTTATAGGACTCAGAGAAACAATCTAGTCAAATGTCCAAAATGCTCAATGTCTTTGTTTAATGAAGAACTCTGTTCATGAATGTCTTGGTGATAAAAAATAGTAGAATATAATGTATATGAAACCTATGGTGAATACCATGTATATGACGGCAGAAAAGGGAATCTCTGGTCTCTCTACGAACCAAATTGCAACAACTAGATAAAACTCCCGATGAAGACAACACTTTCAACTCGGGGGTAGGTTGCTCACGACGTACTTGCCAAGGATATCCGTCTCAATATTAACATGGTCACCCCTAAGCTTCATACCAAGCGTCGTCACCTTCAACGTGTGAGGTATGAGCGAGACAGAAACATGATCACCCTCAACCCTTACCAGCGTCAGGCTAACTCCGTCAACTGCGATCGATCCCTTGGGTACTAGGGATTTTGCCAACCACTTATCTAGTTTTATCCAGATAATTGTTTCAGACGACATCTTTTGGATATCTTCAACGATACCAGTGCCATCCACATGGCCTAAAACGAAGTGTCCCTCGAGCCTGTCCCCGACTCTCAGCGACCTCTCTATGTTGACCATTGCGCCGGGTTTGACTTGCCCAAGGTTGGTTCGTCGGATGGTTTCAGCCACCATTTCAAACTCAGCTTCGCCTTTCGATAGCTTTGTCGCAGTGAGACAGGTACCATTTATGGAGACGCTGTCCCCTCTCTTGATGCCTCGCCCAAACTTTCCAAGTCTGACTCGCATTATAATTTCAGCCGCACTCTTGCTCTTTGAGACAGATGTAACCCTGCCTATGCCATTGACAATGCCAGTGAACATGCAGTAGCACCTGTCTAATGGATATTGAGAATATTTATTTGCAGTTGCTTTCATTGTTGTCTCACAGACAAACATGTGCCAGACAGCTGTGTTTTATGGTGAGGGACTAGCAAAATACGGATTTGGGGGCGCTCATCCATTTGGAACCGACAGGCTTGACGCATTCTGGAACAAGCTGCAGAGCGAAAGCATTGGCAATATAGTAATGGAAGACCCTGTAATGGCAGGCTACAAGGCTGCGGTGTTATTTCATGACGCAGAATATGTTGAATTGGTAAAGGTGGCATCAAAGCATGGCGGTGTGCTACTCGACAAGGGCGACACACCAGCATTCAAGGGCGCTTTTGAAGCGTCGCTCTATGTCGTTGGTTCGACACTGGCTGCGCTGGACATGGTGGTGACGGGCAGAGATAGAGAGAAGAGAAAAGTGGATCATGCCTTCAATCCCATCGGGGGCTTGCATCATGCAAGACGGGACTCTGCTGGCGGTTTTTGTATTTTCAATGACATTGGTATTGCAATCTTGGCAGCACGCGAAAAATATAGAATAAAGCGTATAGCATACATTGATATTGACGCCCATCATGGAGACGGAGTCTTTTACGAATTTGAAGATGATCCCCTCCTATTCTTTGCTGACATCCACGAAGATGGCCGATACCTCTATCCAGGCACAGGGTCGTCAAGCGAGATAGGCAAGGGCGAAGCGGTAAGCACCAAGCTTAACATACCGCTTGAGCCGGATGCCGGCGACGTCGAATTCATAGAAGGATTTGGTAAGATAGAGCACTTTATCGAGAGTGTAAAGCCGGAATTGATAATACTACAATGTGGCGCAGATGGGCTTGCAGGTGATCCAATAACACATTTGCGATATACCTCAAAAGCACACATGTTTGCTGCAGAATCAATTCACAGATTGGCCCACAAGCACTGCGACGGCAGGATAATCGCACTTGGAGGTGGAGGCTATAATAGAGCAAACATCGGCACCGCTTGGACTGAAGTCGTGAGGTCACTGGCTAACGATACCAATTTCAGACAATAGTAAAATGGTTTCTCAAACTAGATTTAAGTTCAAGACTAAGAAAAGAGTAATAGCAGGATAACCATGACAAAGCTATACATCATCTATCCGATCGAGGGCTTTACGGAATTAGATACGAGAATACTGTTGTGCGATCAAGTATCGTTTAGAACAATCGCCAAGAGATACTCCCAAGCAAGTAAAATGAATGAGCAGGCGTAGTGCGTCTTCTATTCATGTATCTCTTTATTTTCTTCTTGCAGGGATGGATTCGTCTAAACTCTGCGGTGCGATTTCTCCGATCTGACCATATAGTTTCAGAAATTTGTCCCCTTTTTCAGTTGTCCTAAAAATCTGTTCGGAGGAGTTATAGTCAAGTAGCCCATTAATGGTAAGAACATTAAGATATTCCTTTAACTGGGCATATGACAGAAATGCTCTGTACATTATCTTAGTTTTTGTTGCTCCACCATTAGCGGCCTCTAGAATTTGTGATATAATGTCTGTTCTGCTTCTGTATCGCACGCTATTTCTTATGAATTAGCACCCTATTAAAGATTAAAAAGAAGGTTTATGATGTGTGACAAAAGCGTGTCGGCTTGTCACCTGACTTCTTCATGATTAGCTACTTTCAGCAGTAAGAGTTGTGGTGCTTTCCCAATCCAACAAGCTTTAGTAGCAGTACCCTTCTTCTTAAAGACCACCTCAAGTTTCTAGAAAAGCAAAAGAAAGGCAATGAGATTCTAAGGTTGGGCCCATAACTCGCTCGGCTACATTTTGATCGCTTCGACATACAAGTTTGCTTTGGTGTTTCACTTTATCAAATTTTTCAAACTTGCCCAGTCTTATGGCTCCATCGCATTGTTTAGATGCAGATATGTTTAAAGTAATTGGGCTAATAGTTGTGGGAATATTCTTGATGACTTTTGGCACCTACTTTCTTAGCATAGCAAACCTGCCGGTCTTGCAACTGCCAGATGTCAACTGGGCGCTTGTTGGCTTAGTTACGATTATTGGCAGCATTGTAACATTTGGTTCGGCATTTGCTGTTAGCAGGCTTGCCTAAGAGTATGGCATGTTCCAAGATGAAGATATGATCAAAGCCACAGCTTTTCGATATCATAATATCAAGTAACTCTTTGCTACAGTACCAATGGGTATAACCCTCGGACTATGTTAATATCGTGTATAAGTTGTGATTATTATTATCATAATATTATTCCTCGATGCTTGTCAAGGTCAAATGCATAATATTCCATATGCATGAGTATAGAGTGAAGTGACTGGTTCTTACATTAATGACTCCATTTCATTTTGCTTTTCTTGGTAAGAGGGCGCACACCAGAAACAATTCTGGCAAACAGCAAAGCTTGCGGACTTTAAGCTGCAATCCTCTCGATTTTCAATTATTTGTGAACAAATCATTATTATTTTTCATCTGTCGCCTCTTATACAAATCACTAGAATGTTTGATGAGGATAGGATATGATATGTAATGGGTCTAGACTAAAAGGCACCAACTTTTACAGACCTAGCAGATGCTTTTATTTTCTTAGGACTGTGCACTGCTCCAAGCCTGAGATCATGAAGACTATGCGGCAGATCTACGATCTTACAATCGATAACTTAAAAGAGCCAATTTGGTCAATCAACTTGAAATGAGTGCCAAAAAGGCCTACGACGACGTTTTGAGACTGATGCGTGAGCATCATGTATGGTTTAACACATCGATCCCGCTTATCGCCAGTGAGAATATCCCAAGCCCTGCAGTAAGGGAGGCTCTTATATGTGATTTTGGCAACCGGTACGCAGAAGGATGGCCCGGTGAGCGTGTTTATGCAGGCTGCATCTACATAGACCAAGTAGAGCTGATATGCAACGACCTTGCGCGTAGGGTCTTCAGAGCTGAATTTGCCGACTGCAGGGCGACATCGGGAGTCGTGGCAAACCTTGCCATCTACGCCGCCTTTTCAAACCCTGGCGACTGGATGATGGCTGCGTCTATACCATCAGGGGGCCACATTTCCCACGGGAGGAAAGAGCACTCAGGCACGGCTGGACTGGTACATGGCCTCAATATCGAGCATTATCCCTTTTCAAAGGAAGAGATGACCTTAGATGTCGATGCAACAAAGAAAAAGATAGAAGAGATGGCACGCAACGGCAAGACTCCCAAGATAGGGATGTTTGGCGGTAGTTTGTTTTTGTTCCCGCACCCGGTTAAAGAATTGGCGGAATTTATGCACGACTATGGCATGTATATCAACTATGACGGAGCACACGTTGCAGGGCTGATCGCAGGAGGCGAGTTCCAAGATCCGCTGAAGGAGGGAGCTGACTCGATGACCATGAGCTCACATAAGACGCTTTGGGGACCCCAAGGCGGTTGTATAGTATCTTACGCAAGACATGCAGAGCATATTAAGAAGGCAATATTTCCTGGGAATACCAGTAGCCACCACCTGCACCATGTGGCAGGCAAGGCCATAGCACTGGCTGAATCTTTAGAGTTTGGCAAAGCGTATGCCAAACAGGTGATAAGGAATGCGAAGGCGTTAGCAGAGGGACTTGCAAGCTATGGTTTTACACTTCTAGGAGAAAAGAACGGCTACACCGCATCGCATCAGATAGCTGTAGATGTGACTAAGTTTGGCGACGGAGGTACTATTGAAGAGGAGCTCGAGAAGGCAGGCATTATATTGAACCGGCAGCTACTGCCAGGTGACATCAAGGCAGGAAGACATTATATGCACCCTAGCGGAGTAAGAATAGGAGTACCGGAGACGACGCGGCTTGGCATGAATGAAGGCGAGATGAAAGAGATCGCTAATTTTATCAAGCGCGTTGTAGTGGACAAACAGGATCCGGCAATCGTATCCAAGGACGTCGCTGAGTTTAGAAAGCAATTCCAGCAAGTGAAATACGCATTTGACAACGCAGTCAAGGCTTACGAGTATATCAGCTTGACAGGCAATAGGTAGATAGAGATAGAGAGAAGTACTTTGATCCAATAGTATTCTTTTTGTTAAAGTTGAAGCACAAAGATGCATGAATTTTATCGTTAAGCTATTTTTGGAGAAGGACTGGTTGATGTTGAATATCGTGGCTTCATACATGATAAGTTGTCTAGAGCACAACAATCAGGGAAATGTGAATGAAATTAAAGTTTAGTAGTATGAAACCAACATTAAGATATCCATTTTCAACTCCATGAAGCCATGACCCTATTCATTAGTTGAGTTGATATTTGGATGGCGTAATTCCCGAGTATAATCACGCTCTAGACTTTCTGTATTTTCAGGCAGGGGTTATTATTCGAGAACTGTTATTTCTGCGAAAATCTTTCAAATTGCATACATAATGACCCATGATGAAAACGCATTAGTTTACGAACCGGTGGTTTTTTATATATCAGTAAATTTACCGTCAACCATTACTGCTTCAATCTGTTTTGTATTGCTTATATTTTCTAAGGGATTCGCAGAGAGAACGATCATATCAGCTTGCTTTTCAGGTTGTATTGTACCTACTATATCATCAATACCTAGAGCCTTAGCACCATTATTCGTGGCAATCTCTATAACATCCAATGGCTTTATGCCAGCTTCTGCTAATAGCTCTAGCTCATTGTGAAGACTTGCTCCTGGAACTAGCCCAAAGTTCGGTATATCAGAACCGGATAGAATTTGTACGCCATTGTCATACATCATTTTTGTTAATTGTAGTACTTTATCCCAACGTAGCTGATTTTGTGGATTAGAAAAACTGCCATCGTCCTTTAGCATGGCCTCATATATACTCAAAGTAGGATCTACGGGTATATCCTTTTCTACTAATGCACGTATCATTTCCTTAATCTCCATACTATTGAGATCCACCAAATCAAGCCATAAGAAATGGTCAAAAGGACCTCCACCATTTTCAAGAAATTGCTCCCGTTTGTCGCCTGATGGTAATAACAAAGGATTCACTGGCACGCCATGAGTTAAAGCGTCAATTCCCAAGTTTGCAGCATCAGTCCAGCTTGTCATATAGAGATGTCCTATGACTCTTATTCCTCGGCTATGAGCTTCGTCTATAGCAGCTTTTACCAAATTGGGCGGTAAACCAACGTATAGCTTGATATAATCCACCCCCGCTGCTGCCTGATACAGGACCTCTTCTCGAGCTTCTTCTTCAGTGCTAATTTGCTTTTCTACAAATGGTATTGCTATTTGCGGACCATTAAGCAAACTCCCAGCAGTAAATATTTCAGGTCCTTCTATATTGCCTTCAGATACATTGTGTTTTAAGGCTACGGATTCATTGGTAGGACCACCAGGATTTCTTATGGTTGTAATTCCGTAATCTAAAAGCATCTCAAGTGTAGTTTCTGAAAAATTCTGGTTGTATGAATTTTTTCTAACTCCAGCAACATGAGCATGCATGTCAAAAAGGCCAGGTATAACATACTTCCCTGTGAGATTTAAGACATTGACTTTTGTAGTTTCGTTATTGATAAGCGAATAATATTGATCATGAAATTCAATTTCATTGGTTATTGCTACTATCCTATTGCCATTAATAATTATGACTGCATTTGGTTTTGGTTGATCTCCGGTGCCGTCTATTAAGGTAGGTCCTACCAATACCGATACGGTATCATTCTTTATTGTATCAAGCGACAACGAAGATTTATTCTGAGAAGTGGAAGAGGAGATAATAATACTATTAGATGCATTGTGTGAGGGTCGCGTGGGTAAGAAGAAAAAATGCATTTGTTGAATCGAGAAAGGGAAAGATCTGATTAGAAAGTAACACCCATAACATATAGCCGACTAGAAACAGTGGTATTACTGTGAATTTAAAATACCGAGGAAATATATTCATCTAGCCAGGAATAAGAGATGCTAACATTTACCTAATTAGTTCTTCTGTTGTTAGTCTCTTTCACTAGTTTGCAAAGATGTAAGACAAAATTGACCTCAGTTGCGAGAGAGGCAAAAGATTACTTGAATATGGATTATCTGGAAGGATAATAGGATAGTTGATCCGTTTATCTAACAACCTTTTGGACTAGAATTAGCGTAGCAAGAGTCTCTGCTTAATCGTCAGCTGTGTATGTGTCTGGCGGCACAGGGTGCTTTCCCTGATGAGACCAGTGCCAGTCTTTTAGCTGTTCGCGCAACCACACGTGTGCAGCACTTCAAATAATGGTCAAGCTTCTAATACTGTCTCTGAGCATCGAAGTGTGGGTCAGGCTTTTCCAAATTGGGATATTCGTCACTGGAAATTGCTCTTATCTCTATTGGAAGGGTGAAAGAGAAAGCGGCTCCGATGCCAGTTGGATTATTTGAGCCCCATATCCTGCCTCCATGGGCTTCAACAATTTTCTTTGATAAATATAACCCAAGACCAGTGCCCCCGTTTGACTTGCTTGCAAACTTGTCAAAGAGCCTATTTTTGATTTCGCGATCGATTCCTACTCCAGAGTCTTCGATTTTGAATATAATGGTGCTTTCGTCATGCATTGCAGTGGACATAGCGATGGTTCCCTTATCAGTAAACTTGACGGCATTATCAAGTAGGTTGTGAAGCACTTGATTGATCTTGGAGCTATCGCATAACATTGCAACTCCTCCACTTCCATAGCTGGCGATCTTGTAATCTAGGTGGACGTCTAATGGCTTTTTTTCACTCTCTATCCTTTTCTTTGTATCTTGCACAGCCATCTCGCACAAAGCCTTCAGATCAACTTTATCTAACCGTAAGCTGAAGGTTCCGCTTTCTATCTTGCTGACTTGCAAGATGTCCTCCGAAAGCTTGTGAAGTTTCGTGGCGTTCCTCGCTATTATGTGTATATTTTCCTCAAGGCTATCTAGCGTCACGTCGTCGCCTTTACCTTCCTTCAACTTTCTGATATCTTCCATCGCAAAGTCAGCACTTCCTATTATTGGAGAGATTGGGTTGCGCAGCTCATGAGCCGCAATGTTGACAAACTCGTCCTTTACTCTATCCGCTTCTCTTGCTTTTTCATATAGATCGGTTTCTCGCCAAAAGCTCTCGAAAATAGTGACATAAGGTAGAACAGTAGGCTTGCTGGTTGAAAATGTTGCCAAGCCTATCGCACGCTCAAAGGTTCCTTTTGAATCGTCTTTTGTTTCAATTACAATGGAGAATCTTCTGTCAACGATGAGCAGCTTGAATTTTGTTTCCGCTGGAGACTCTATTTGCCTGACAACAATTCCGGCTGTTCTTAGGTCGTCTAGTTGAGTAGAGACAAAGTCGTCTATTGGAGTCAGTATCCTGATATTCACGCCTCTTTGTGAGGCATGTCGTAGCTCAGCGAATATGCCTACGCCTTCCTCTCGACGGACGGCATTTGTAGTTGGGAAAACCAATAAAACTTCTTTTTGGGCATTTCTGAGCAAGGACAGATACAGATGTTTTATCCTATTGACGTTGGAAAAAATCTGAATGGATTGCTCTCTATGCTCTGGAAAAGCGGAGCGATTATCACTTTCCTGCCCTATATCGCGTTTATTATCCGTTTGAGAAGAGCTCAAAGCCACATGATCTGTGGGCAGACAGAGATAAATTTCAGTGCATAGAATGTTATAGAAGACCCACTCTCCCATTTCTCTAACTTTTCAAAGTTAGTAAAGCCTCTAGCACTTAATTCTTCAATAGCATGTTCATTAGTAACGATTGGCAAGGATTTGTTGAATCCATGTATTGCTGCCTGA
Source organism: Nitrososphaera sp. (assembly GCA_036519825.1). Taxonomy (GTDB): domain Archaea; phylum Thermoproteota; class Nitrososphaeria; order Nitrososphaerales; family Nitrososphaeraceae; genus Nitrososphaera. The sequence continues at coordinate 16,714 of DATDKS010000093.1, forward strand.
TCAAAATGGTCTCCGTGAAAATGGGATAACAGAATGAAATCCAATGGTGGCAGCTCGCTTATCTCGATCGCAGGATTT
>DATDKS010000094.1:0-8549 GCA_036519825.1 Nitrososphaera sp.
AGCAGCAGTCACGGTATTTTTCAAAAGCATTGCCCGGGTCATAAGGCCCACTCCGCCAGGAACCGGCGTGATCCAAGATGCTTTTTGTTTTAGAGGGTCAAAGTCAAGGTCCCCGGTCAGCTTGCCATCGAGGCGGGCTATACCAACATCAATAACGATCACTTCTTCCTTTACCATGTTTGGAGTAAGCGTAAAGCGCTGTCGGTTGCCCACTGCAGTAACAACCAGATCAGCGCTGAGCAGCTTTACATTCAAGTCCTTTGTCTTTGAATGGCAGATTGTCACTGTGGCGTCCCGTTCCAGCAACAAAATCAAGAGCGGTTTCCCCACCAAGTTACTGCGGTTTACAATGACTACGTCCATCCCGGCTACGTCTATTTTGTAATAATCCAAAAGCTCCATGATTCCAGAAGGTGTACAGGGCTTAAGCGCTGCTATACCACTCTGCAGCATGCCAACGTTGTACGGCGTCAAGCCATCCACATCCTTCATCGGGCTTAGGGAGGCTATTATATCAAATTCGTCGATATGATGAGGCAGAGGTAGTTGTACTAAAATGCCGTGGACTTCGGGATCGTTGTTTAGGAGTTGCACGAGCTCGCGCAGCTCCTTCTGCTTATAGGTGCTCGCAAGCCTATGATCCCTTGTGACAATACCCACCTCTTTTGCGTCCTTATGCTTGCTCTTAATATATGTTGCAGATGCAGGATCGTCTCCGACCAGCACCGTTGCAAGGCATGGCTGGACGCCGATTGCCTTCAATTCTTGAACCGCCTTTGTTACTCTTGATTTTACGTCTGCCGACACGACCTTGCCATCGATAATGCGCGCTACCAAGTGAATAGGTGGGAATTTTCTATAGTATGTGCTTTTCTATATATGAGACCCATAGGGAACAGGGTATACCATATATCTATAATTTGCTTTGTGTAGCCAAATACAATAAAATGATAAAAACACTACAGAAGCATATGCTGTGCCACGCAATATTTCAAGCCTCTACAGAGTTATCTGCTAACCTAATTAGACCTTGTCTATCTCAACCTGCTCAAGGTGCTGTAGCGCTTGAACTATCTCCTTTTGTAACTGCTCGATGCTTTTTTCATCAGCCTTGAACATCTTTTGCTCCACGGGAGTAACAGGCTGCACCTTCGATGTTTCGACGAGTATGTTATTTGCCTTCGCGTCAATAGCGTCTTGAGAAGGTGGACGGGATTTAGAAAGCTCCAATAACTTTTTGTCAATTACAGAAATTCTGTCCTCGAGAAATGACACAAGATTGGTGCGTAGTTCCCGGACGTCCGAAAAGTCTGCAACAGGCTGTAGGTAAGCGACCTTTTGGTTGAGTGAATCGAGTTGCTGCTTGTATTTCAGCAAGAGCTTGTCGCGCTCTAACCTGTCGATCCGGCCATCCTGCGCTGCTTCATATACGCGAGTAATTGCCTCAGCTGCAAGCTTCTTCTCAAACAAGAGTGATAGAAGTTCAGCCCGTATGTCGGTGCTAGATGACGACGGGCGTGCATGCTTCTTGTTGTTGCTTCTGATGCGGAGAAGATTGTCTATAAATACTGCTGATATTGCGCCTGCAATAGAAGACCCGGCGACGAGAGCAATTTCTGTCGACATTACATGGTTTGCCAAGGCCCTCTAGAAGAAAAGCTTTCTGTTGTATCACAAGACCTGTCGCTTAATCCAATGATACTTGCGAATCCTCGCCTCGGGGTAGCCGCACTTCGCGCAACTTTTTCCTCGCTTATGGTATGAGTTATGGCCACACCTTCTGCATCGTATATGGGTCTTTTTACGGGTGAATTTGCCCATCGATGTAGTGCCTTTTGTCATTTCTCACTCAGCTTCTCCTTATTAGACTACTTTGGCGGCGGTGAGATAATGACCACATTGTCCCCTCTGACAACGATAGTGCCCAACTCGTTGGACTTGCCTTCTTCCAGAATTTCTACTGAATCTTCAAGCAACAGGTTCATATGCTGATCGAAACCGTGGAGGTTTCCTCGGATTACTTTGCCACCCTTAAGCTTGATAAGGACAACTTTTCCGAGACTCTCATCAAGAACTTTCACTGCCATATCTACGGACAATTACTATTCTACCGAGGGTAGAGCATGATATAGGCATATATTAAAATTTGTTTGATTTATCTTCTGTTAAGTTGTGTAAGCCATGCTCAGTATCAGACAGCAATCAATAAACAATAGTTAGGACACAAGGGCATAAGTCCACAAGTGTGCAACACGTATCCAGCTTCTATAACTGGAGTATCTTTCCATTTTTAGTTCAAGATTAGCGGTTATTGCAATAATAAAACTAGCATATTCATTTAAGACTTTAATTAGAATGAACGCCCCCTGCCAGGGGCAGTTTCTTCCAAACTAGAGCAATTATCAGTAATTGGCTGACTAGGTAGCCGCAAGAACAATATTTGGTTCTAATACTTGTTGTTACTGTTAACTCATCAGGGCTTTAGAAATCACTGTAGCATTCTTGTCCAAGTTAGATATGATTGCTTTCACGTTATAACGCTATAAATTTTTTATTCAGTTCTATGTTACTAATAAAAATCATAGTTGCTCTTAATGACACAAAAGTATGATTTTAGTTTGGTAGACGAAACGTCCTACTTTCTGTTGTACGTGTATTTAGGACTTTCCTACAATTATTTTCTATAATTCTTAATAAAGAGATCATTACATTACATTTCACAAATGGCTACTTTGAAAGTAATTTGTATTCTTCAGAAATTAACGGGTAATTATTATAGGGAATATTAGGTCAAATTTACCAGAGAGGGAAATCCTAATGGTTAATAAGATAGTGTACTTGGGTTCTTTGTAGTGAAAATTACTTTTTTGCGACCGAGTATTATGCTCTCTTTTACACTACTAGTCACGAGTCTACTATTACTATCACCACAAGCTCTGACTTTTATTGACCCTACAGCTCCTCTGCCCGGAGCTGCAGCTCAAGAACTGCAGAATCATATCTCGCACAATCGACCACCTGCATCATCACCTGACGTAAACGATCCGAATCTCAGAGTAGAAACGGTCGTCGAGGGCTTAGAATTTCCTACCTCAATGGCCTTTTTAGGCGAGAATGACATTTTGGTTACTGAAAAAGATTCTGGCAGAGTCCAGAGAATAGTTGACGGCGACCTGCAAGAGGAGCCAGTAATCGACGTTCAAGTGGCAAACAATGACGAAAGAGGCTTGTTAGGAATTGACATTTCTAGCCCGAATGGTACACGCACTAATAACAATGAACAATATGTTTTCCTGTACTTCACAGAATCAGGTGGAGGTGAAGATGGGGATGATTGGAGCGAAGGCATCGCACCTGCAGGCACCCGTCTTTACAGATACAATATAGCACCAGAAATCGGAGAAGACGCTCAAATGCAACTAGTAAACGAAACACTGCTTCTAGACCTTCCTGCTACACCAGGTCCTCGCTATCACGGAGGACCAGTAGCCGTTGGTCCAGACAACAATGCATATGTCGTCATTGGTACTGTAGACCACCATGAAACACAGGCTCAAAACTTCGAGGATGGTCCAGCACCGGATGGTACTAGCGGAATAATTAGAACAACACAAGAAGGCAAGGTGGCAGATATTCCAGGTGTCATTAGCGATCAAGTCCCCCTCAGTTTATACTATGCATATGGCATGAGGCAAAGTTTTGGGATGGAATTTGACCCTGTAACGGGCAACCTATGGGATACAGAAAATGGTCCAAACCAATATGATGAGCTCAATCTTGTCGAACCTGGTTTCAATAGCGGATGGAGGGACGTGTCAGGATTGGCACAACGTGCACCCGATTTAAACGTAGAAGAGGACTTGGTAGATTTTGACGGCAGAGGTGTGTATAGTGATCCTGAATTCACTTGGCAACAAACGGTTGCTCCAACTGGTCTTGACTTCCTTAATTCAAGTGCACTCGGTGCGCAATATCAGAATGATCTGTTCGTAGGCGATTATAACAACGGCAATCTGTATCATTTTGACTTGAATGAAAATAGAACGCAGCTCGTCCTTGAAGGAGGCTTGGCTGATCGAGCACTGGATCCAGGAGACGAAGTTGGTAACATACTATTTGGAACAGGATTTGGGGGCATTACAGATGTTAAAGTTGGACCTGATGGATACCTTTATGTGCTAACATTTCAGGACGAGGGCTCAATATTCAGGATAGTTCCTGAAGACTTTGATGATGACACAGACGGGACAGAAGGAGAAGATAATGCTGCTACTAGTACCACTACAGATGACACAGACGGGACAGAAGGAGAAGATAATGCTGCTACTGATGATACAGGTGATCGTAGCCTGAGTCAAATACTAGTGGAAAGAATAACTAGAGACGTCCTAAATCAATAAAACCAGTGATAATGACGGGTAATAGCATGCATCTATATCACAGGGGAAATTCTACTATAGGGCATAGCACATACCAGTGCTTATTCCTAGGGCAAGGTTGCAGGAATTAAATTTTCAATTATTCCCACAGACTCCTAGACCACCGTGAAGTTATTATTTATATTGGCACACAGGCAGAGTTTTTCTCAAGCATATACGACCCAAGATGCCACAGTTGCCATATCTGCATTTAATAGAATCACTTCATCAGAAGAACCAAAGATGTAGTTTATGGTTTTTATCATCATAATTCTTCAGCACCAAAGAATGTCTGTTTCTCGATTTGAGTGCAGAGACCAATTAACTCTCAGGCTAGCATTTTCATTAGAAGTATTAATTACAGTTATAGCGTGCATCCTATACAGACCTGTAGTCAGTCAGCAAGGGTTCCAGACGACTCTTCGAAGCGAGAATGATCATACTACTAGGATATAATAAATGCAGTGTACAATGTTATATAACTATTGTCTATACGGACAATGCAGTACATTTAATCATATGATCTAATAAAGTAGTGCTAACTTTAAAAGAGCAACAACGATATGGTAAGAGGAAAATCAAAGAGTCCAGCAAAAACAAGATCCAAGAAAGCTGCGGCTGGAAGAAAAGGAGGCAAAAAAGGTGGTCGCACATCAGCGGCAACTAAAAGAAGACGAGTCGGCAAGAAAGAGGCATCCACCAGTGCTACAGGATCTGATGCCATGACCACAGGAGCCACCACGTAGAAAAAAGATAGTTAAAGGAAGAGAATTGGCGGAAGCATAGATTCATTTTAACTATTTAAATTTTTTAGTGATCGTATGTGTACTGTGCGGTGTCATCTGCTGCAGAATAGTTGTGGTTGTTTCGGGTTATTTTGATATATGGTGCATGTCTTTGTGTATCGGCTTGATTATGCTTTTTGCTCTCTTCCACCATAAATAACGATCCTATATTGTGATCACGAGGTTTCTGTTGTATAACAACAAATATACTGTTAACAATGTGATAGGCTATGCAAAAACCCCCCAAATTCTCTCCATTGCAGCTCACACCAAACAATGCTAAAGAAATTCTTGCATCAATCCCATAATCAAGCCTCTATTACCGTCGAACAAGGGGAGCAAAATGCTGTAAAGATGATATCTATCAAAGGCATTATACTTATTGCAATCTTTTCAACCTGCCAGGGAGCTTTCTTAAAAATATGTTTAAAATGGTGTCGACTCTAGCATATCTCTGTTGACTACTACTAACGGGCTTTTCATTGGCAGGTTCCAGCCATTCCATAAGGGGCACCTTGTAACTGTTAAATTTGCACTAGGCAGGGTCAATCAGCTTGTAATAGTAGTCGGAAGTGCGCAAAAAAGCCATGAACCTAGAAACCCATTCACCGCAGGTGAGCGGATAACTATGATAAAAGAGTCACTTGATGCTGATGAGGAAGCAGATGTCAGGCGCATACTGATAATCCCGGTTCCGGATGTTGATGTGCACTCACTTTGGACTCATCATGTGAACATGCTTGTACCAAAATACGATGTAGTTTTTGCAAACGATCCATTTACACTCATGTTGTTTCGAGAGCAAGGCATTAAGGCAATTGAGGCGCCTCTTTACAGGCGCGACGAGATGAGGGCTACTGAGATAAGAAAGAGGATGGCTGCGGAAGATAATTGGGAAGATCTGGTTCCCGAGCCTGTCTCAAGAGTAATAATGGAAATAAAAGGTCTTGAAAGAGTCAGGGCAATTTCCCAGAGAGATATGCCAGGCCACATATTCTGAGTAGAAAATAATATATTTCTAACTGATTGACAATACAATGTCATCGATGTTGTTTGGCAATAAGAATAGTAGCAAGGAAGAAGGACGTTCAGCTTCAAGCTTTGTTAACGAACCGTGGTTTATCGACCTGCAAAAGCTAACAAATGAAGAATTGATGCGTATGTATACCATGATATCAGACGGCCAATACCGGTTTGCCAAGAATGCTTGGTATATCCCTATTGAGAAGGATCACCGCTGTCCCATCATGGTAGCCAAAGGCTACAGGTCGCCGGATACGCTAGATAGGATGGCAGAGTTTCAGAATACTGCAAAGCTGCTGGAAAGCGACTTTCTCAATTTTATCGATGCATGGGACTTTGGCTACATAACTGAGCAGGACATCGAAAAGGCGATCCTGAAGATACTAGAATCAAGAAACATCGCAATAACTGAGCACAGCTAATAACACATGGTCGCCAATACACAACGTGGATCATCTTTCTTCTGCTTTTCTTACAGATCTCATCAGATCGACAATTGCACTCTTTGTAGTCATTGACCCGATTGGAAGTGTGCCAGTATTTATTGCACTAACACAGAAGATGGAAAGGACCGAAAGGGTATCGGTCACCAAAACTGCAATCATAACTGCTGCTGGCTTGCTCCTTGTATTCGCGGTGGCAGGTACTCAAATACTATCCATTTTTAGCATCACCATTTCCAGCTTCATGGTTGCCGGCGGTATCCTGCTTTTCATTGTGGCGATTGAGCTTCTCACTCATGGCGAGTGGAGATTTGCAGGCGCAGGGACGCAGGGTGAAGCAGGTGTTGTCCCGTTGGCATTTCCGCTACTTGCAGGCCCTGGCGCAATAACAGCAGTGATGATCTCATTCCAGACCGCAGGTCTGATCGTTACTGCTTTATCGATCCTAATAGTGATAGGCATTACCTATGTCGTGTTAAAGTACATCGATAGGATTTATAGAGTGATTGGAAGGCGAGGCTCGATAATTGTTACTAGGGTTTTTGTGGTGCTTGTTGCTGCTATTGCTGTCCAATTCATAGTGGATGGAGCCAGGACACTCTTTAGCTAGAAAAAAGATTTGTTAATATATTTAGCAATTGGCTTTGAAACCATTGACAAAGCATGACAATAGTGGCGGCTATAGAGAGGTGGGCCTCAAGCTACTATCAAAACACAACATTTCAGTTGGCGACAGCATCAAGATAGCTACTGAGGATGGCGAGATAACAGGCCTATTGATGCCGCGCTATGAATCTGCCAGTGAAGAATACATTGTCATTAAATTAAAAAGCGGATATAATACTGGGATACATTTAGGAAAAATAAAATCGATAACAAAGTTGTTGGGCAAAGACCAATCTGCTGCCTCTGTCAGGACTGTTGCAGTTACTGCTAAACAAAACTTGCCAAAAGTTGCCTTGATTAGCACTGGTGGAACGATAGCAAGCAAGATAGATTACCGTACCGGCGGCGTGCACGCAGCCCTTTCTGCTGATGAATTGTATGCATCAGTGCCTGAGCTTGCTAATCATGCATCAATTGATCCCGAAGTATTGATGAGTGAGTATAGCGAGAATCTTAGGCCGGAGCACTGGACGTTGATAGCAGAAAAGGTCGCTGAAAAAATCAAGACAAGCAGGTATAATGGCATTGTAGTATCGCATGGAACTGACACTATGCATTATACTGCAGCCGCTCTAAGCTTTGCACTGCAGAATTTGCCGGTTCCAGTAGTGCTTGTTGGTGCGCAACGGTCATCTGATAGGCCTTCTTCTGATGCTGCATTGAATTTGCTTGGAGCAACGATATTTGCAGCAGGGTCAGAATATACTGGTGTCTTTGTTGCTATGCATGCTGGCAGTTCAGACGACACTATTGCATGCCATGTCGGGACAAGAGTAAGAAAGAACCACACAAGCAGGCGGGATGCTTTTGAGTCGATTGACACGACTCCTATAGCGCTTGTAAGAAACAACGAAATAGAAATGCAGCAAAAACACAGGAATCGGCTGATGAGAAGGTCCAATGAGAACCCCATTGAAGTAAACACAAGGTTTGAGGATAGAGTCATGTTGCTGAAATACCATCCTGGCTTCGATCCTACACTTATCGAGCATGCGGTCAAGGCAGGCTACAGGGCTATAGTTCTTGAAGGAACAGGGCTAGGTCACGTAGGCAAGGAATGCTTTCACGCTCTCAAAAAGGCGGTTGGTGCAGGCCTCATGGTATGCATGACATCACAGTGTATCTGGGGGCGCGTAAGGATGACAGTCTACGACACTGGCAGAGACTTACTCGAAATCGGTGTGATACCTCTATCTGATATGATATCTGAGACT
>DATDKS010000095.1:0-12281 GCA_036519825.1 Nitrososphaera sp.
GGGAAAGCTTGACAAGATAGGCGGCCTTATGAACGAAAACCAAATCCTACTTCAGCAAATCGGCATATCGCACCACAAGGTACATGATATAATAGATATATGCAGCAAGGCCGGTGCCATTGGAGCTAAGATAACTGGAGCTGGTGGAGGAGGAGCTGTTATTGCTCTTGCAGAGAACAAGCAGGAGAGCACCAAGATAGCATCGCGTGTCAAGGCAGCAGGCTATCAATCGTTTGAAGTCGAAATAGACTACAATGGGCTTTCCATTTAGAGTTCCATTTTCCACAATGCCTGTTTTGTCTTTGATCGCCTTCTTTTAGGAGGTTCTCTATCCCTACCGGCATAGAGCCTGCATTCTCATATAAATAAGGGAACCGCTCTTCCCTTGTAATGTAGTCTATTTTCCGTTTCTCATTCCAGGCTCCATCATCTTCTGGTACTTACTCTGAATGTGTCCAACTTTTGCCTGTCTACCTTGTTGGGATCGACATCATTCTCAGATATCTTGTATAGTTACTCAACGAATTCAAGATGTCGCGTTATCACTTATGATATCTAACTCAGTAATTATGCATTTTTGAGAGGAGCAGTGAGGTGCACAGGCTTAACCAGATCGGCAACATCAACCCAGCAGCGCGCTATCTTGTCCATCGAGTATAGGAGGTTCAGTACTGCGACTGTCGACTCTAGATTCTTTGAATCTACTCTGCTCTTGATGGAATTTATAATTTCGATAAATTCATCATACATCTTGACCACAGTACCAGATTCTGATCTGTTCTTGTTTACGAATGCTACAACTGACTTTTCACGCATCTTTTCTACAAGTACTCCAGCCTCTACTATTTCGTCAATTGCCTTGATGTGCGAAAGGTCTATTGCATTTATGAGATCAACGATATAATCTCCGGCGCTCTCCAGAAGGTTGGCTGCGATCCTGTAGTCAAGGATGTCAATGTTGCTCAGGTCTAGCTTACCTGCTAATTTTTGGTCCATCATAGCGCTTCGGATCAGCCTGACAAGCAAAAAATATTGTCGGTCGACTTCGTCGTCCCTACCACTTATCACTTTGCGGATACTACTATTCTCCTTTAGCTTTATGGCTTCAAGCATGTCACGGTACATGCCTGCCACTATTGCACTCATGCGGCGGAGTATCTTTTCAGCATCAAGTGTATCTGCATCAAGTAAAAATTGGGCAGATATATGGAAGCCATCTTCATCAACTATTTCTAAGCCAACTAGCTTTCGCATAGCCTTCTTAATCCTATCGGCATCTTCAAAAGAAATCTGCGAGCTTGCCTTGATCCGTATCATATCATACCCAAGCAGGTACCCACCGTAAACTTGATTGACGAGCATGTCCATCGATACCGACGAATATGGAATCGTCAATTCCTTTATCTTGTCTGCCACGTCGTCTTCGGAAGGAAATATCGAGATAGAGTTGTCACGGTTGATGTGCACTGGCACGATGCTTCCTTTCTTCAGATTATTGCCCTTGATCCACAGGCTTGGCAGTGATACCAAGATGCTGCTGCCTATCTGCTGTAAGCGCCTCGCGTATTGTTCCGGCATATTATACATTTAAGTCCATTTAAACTAATTAAACATTATTTTTATATTTTCGAGGTTTTTATAACACTCATATGGCAACAGAACTGATTGCAAAGCCTATACAGGTGGCTAAAGCATTCAGTCCAGGTCACATAACAGGCTTCTTCGAAGTACCACATGATACTTATTGTTTCAACTTCCTGCATAAAGGTTCTAAAGGCGCCGGATTCTCAATCGAGAGAGGGATCGAAACAACAGCGTATCTCTATGAGAGCACAAAACCTCAATACCAGATTTGGATCAACGGTGTTAAAAGTCGCAATGCAGAAGTTTCAAAGTGGGTTATTGAGAAATATCTTAAGCTTGCAGATAGACCTTACTTTATACGTATCCACCACGATGTTGAAATCCCAATTGGCTTTGGGCTTGGCTCAAGTGGTGCGGCTGCTCTCAGCCTCTCATATGCGCTCAATCAAGCTCTTGACACAGGTCTCAGTAGAAGCCAAGCGGCGCAAGTTGCGCACAATGCAGAGATTGCCTGCAATACGGGCCTCGGGACGGTAATCGCCGAGTTTGCAGGAGGCTTTGAGATGCGAACAAGTGTAGGTGCGCCGGGTATAGGTTCTGTTAGCAAGATCAATCTAGATAAGAATTACAGGGCTGTAGTCCTCTGCCTTGCTCCCATTCTGACCAGGTCGTTTCTCACAAACCGCATAAACGAAATAAACGGCCTTGGAGGCATCATGCTAACAAAGCTATCGGCGTCAAAAAGTGTTGATGACTTTCTTAAAATGTCACGTAGGTTTGCAGAGATGTTAGGGCTAGCGGAGGGGAGGTGTAAACGGCCAATTGCGGCTCTCAAGGCAAGAGGAATTGAATCAAGCGTGGCACTCTTTGGTCAGACAGTTTTCACCGTCATTTCACAGGCAAGGGCAGAGGAGGCGGCTGCTGTCCTCCGAGATTATGGTGGCACGCATATTGTCTGTAGCATAGACAGTGTAGGAGCAAGAGTGCTCTAAAATTGCACTTGAACCATATTCCCATACCTTCCGATCATCCTCGAGCCAAATCACTTTACACCCGTGAGAGGCTGGTCGATGGCTTTAGGAGAGGCCTGGTAGTACCCGAAGGTTTAATTGCCCATGGAAGAGGCGAGGCATACGATTATCTCCTTGGCGAGCGCACCACGAAAACGGCCCAGCGTGCGATTAAAGCAGCCGCAGCAATTCTATTGCTCTCAAACCGGCCCGTCATATCTGTAAATGGCAACACGGCTGCCTTGTGCCCAGATAGAGTGGTGGAACTTGCAAAAGTGGCAGGTGCGACTATTGAAGTCAATATCTTTTATAGAACTAAGGAGCGCGAGATGGCAATCGAGGCGGAGCTTGAGCTGTATGGCGCAGAAAAATTATTGGGGGTAGGCTCAAAAGCATCAGCAAGAATTCCGGAGCTCCAAAGTGAGCGCAGGCGCGTTGACCCTGATGGCATCTATGCTGCTGACACGGTGTTGGTTCCACTTGAGGATGGAGATAGAACAGAGGCTCTCGTAAAAATGAACAAGACCGTGATTACGATCGATCTCAATCCATTGTCTAGGACATCTAGGGCTGCAAATATCACTATTGTGGATAATGTCGTAAGGACCATGCCAGCATTGGTAGAAGCTACATGTAAGCTCAAGGGCACCAAGTCATTAAGAAAAATTGCGGATGACTTTGACAATAGGAAAAATCTCAGAGAGTCACTAAAGATCATAAAAGGTGAAGTCTAATAGATGCAGGGCAGGACAAAACTGAATGTAAATGATATATTAGCTAAAAAAGGAAAAGAAAGAATCTCTGTTCTTACCGCATATGAGTATTCTACTGCAAGAATATGTGATAGTGTAGGGATTGACATTTTACTTGTAGGCGATAGCGCTGGGATGGTGGTGTTAGGCTATACAAGCACAATGCCTGTTAGCATGCAAGAGATGATGATATTTTGTGGTGCAGTGGCAAGGGGAACCAAGCGCGCAATGATAGTTGGCGACATGCCCTTTGGATCATATCAAGTAGATCCACGTGCAGCAGTTGAGAATGCAATCCAGCTAATAAAAGCTGGCTGTGATGCAGTCAAGCTCGAAGGAAGTTCTGAAATTATAGATGCGATAAAGGCAATAGTGGATGCAGGGATACCTGTTATGGGGCACATTGGGCTCAGGCCTCAGACATCATCTCTATGGGAAGGCTACAAATTGCAGGGCAGGACAAAAGAAGGAGCTATCAAAATGATTGAAGAAGCCATTGTTCTAGAAAAGGCAGGCGTCTTTAGCATTGTTCTTGAGATGGTTGCAAGTGAGGTTGTAGATGCAGTAACAAAGAGTGTGTCAATCCCAACGATAGGCATAGGCTCAGGCCCTAGCTGTGATGGTCAGGTTCTTGTTCTGCATGATATGTTAGGCATTTATCAAGACATCCGGCCGAGATTTGTAAAAAGGTATGCAGAACTTAACAAGGCAATATTTGAGGCAGTTTCAAACTATAACCGCGACATCAAAGCGGGCACGTTCCCAGAGGAATCGAACACATTCCACATGGATGCAAAAGAGTTGGACAAATGGAAAAATGAGAGAAGAATATGAAAACAAGGAGAGTAGTTCACCCTTCAAAAGACATCCTTGGAAGAGAGGGAAGCGAGCTTGAAGGAAAGAGGATAGTACTGTGCATCACAGGAAGCGTTGCCGCTTACAGGGCAATTGATCTAGCACGGCTATTGATGCGACATGATGCAGATGTTCATGTCGTGATGACAGAATCAACTGCATCAACGCTTCTCAATCCGGAAATAATGAAGTGGGCCACAGGCAATGAGGTAGTCACAAAGTTAACTGGTAACTTGGAGCACATCATACTAGCCGACTATGGTATGTCAGACCTCATTATTGTCTACCCATGTACTGCCAACACTCTTGGCAAGATGGTAGCGGGCATAGACGATACACCCGTTACATCAATTCTAAGTGTTGCACTTGGCAGCAAAATCCCCATAGTAGTAGCTCTTGCAATGCATGAGGCAATGTATGAGAACGTTTTTGTCCAACAAAATGTCAGTAAATTAAGGGAGCATGTGATATTCATTGAGCCGAATCTGGAAGGAGGCAAAGCAAAAGTGGCTGACCCTCAGCATGTGCTAAATACCGCAATTTCAATCCTTTCCCATAGCGCGCTGTTGTCAGGCAAGAGGGTGCTTGTAACAGCTGGAAGTACCATTGAGTACATTGATCCGATAAGAGTCATTAGTAATCTAAGCTCTGGCAAGATGGGTATTGCCATAGCTCAGGAGGCGCAGCGTATGGGCGCAACTGTGACGCTAGTATATGGTCACGGAACCGTTAACCCAGCAAGCAGAAAAATAGTGCGCGTAAATACAGGTGAAGAAATGTATAAGGCCGTTGTGTCTGAATTATCATCCAAGACATACCACATCGCAGTAATGGCTGCTGCTGTTACAGACTTTACTCCTGCAAAAAGATCGGACACAAAGATCGACACAAAGCAGGGTAAGAGGGAGCTGCCACTTCTTCCCACAAGAAAAATAATTAACGAAGTGAAAAATAAAAGCAAAGATACCTTCCTCGTTGCATTTAAGGCAGACTATTGTGTATCAGAGTCTGTACTGATAGAAAGGGCATATAGTAAACTGAAAGAGTGTGATGCAGGCATTATCGTGGCAAACGACCTAGGTAGAAAAGGTTCAGAAGCTGGCTCGGATAAAAATGAAGTGTTTGTTGTTGACAGGAACAAGAATATTATCCATTTTCCTCCTGAGAGCAAAACACAGGTTGCAAGAAGACTGCTAGAAATTGTGGCTGAATTTGTGAATAGCAAAGGGCGGTAGCAAATGAAGCTATAGCAGTAACAGTGGCCATATGGAATTTTTGGACTAATTTGCGGCGCTCCTATTATTCGTGCTACTTCTTCTTCTTCTCCTGCTCGTTAGCTAAATTGGAGTTGCAACTTCCGTCCTCTGTCTTTATCTCTAACCTGTCTCGCAGTACTTAGCGATCTCAAATCCTACAATCCTCCCTCGACGATGTCAAGCTAGCTGTTACCAAAGGTTTGAATCAACACACCTCCTCACCTCGATGTTATATTTGTACAAATGCTCTTGGCTGCTCAGTAATCTGATTTGCTCTATTCTAGACATGCCACCTGCCATGTCCAACGCATGAGCGTGATTGTCAAGAATAGCGGCTCTAGATTACATAGAAGACGACCCTATATCGTGCCTGATCATGACAAGAAAGAACTTCATGCTAATAGAAGATTTCCATCATTAGCATTCAAGCATCATCATCATCAAGTGACATGGTTATTGCTGCATTTACCTGCAAGTTGTTGCTGCATGCTCATAAGCTTGAGTTCTTGACTTGTTGATGAGGACCGAATGTGCAATCAGGTAATGATTGCGGTAATTTCTCGTCTCCTCTTCTAAAAATCAAGAGTGAAACTTGAGATTTTCCTCAAATTAATTAAGGATTAGGCAGATGCATGGACAAAGATAACCCAGGTAGCAAGAACCATTATGAACCTCCTTTTCATCCATTCTCCAATACTGACGCTGCCTCTTTTTTGATTTCATCTTAGAATAAGAAGATCTTTTGTGAACTTGTTGAGTACCTGCGGCTTGCCATTATTTACGATTATACTGTCCTCTATCCTCACACCAAATTTATTCTCTTTATATATCCCAGGCTCAACGGTCACAGTCATGTTTGCTCTGAGCTCTTCGTCATTCTTCATCTTAATCCAAGGAGGTTCGTGAACGTCAAGCCCTATTCCATGACCTGTTGAATGTATGAACTGTTTCTCGTAGCCGTGGTCTCTTATCAGGTTCCTGCATCCCGCGTCAACCTGGCCACATGTCATGCCTGCATTTGCTGTGTCGAGGCCTATTTTTTGCGCACCTTTCACTATATCATACACTTCCTTCATCTCTTTGGTTGCAGAACCAAGGACAAATGTCCTCGTCGCATCAGCTATGTAGCCAGCATGCCGGAGAGTAAGGTCGACAACTATCATATCTCCCTTGCGGAATTTTCTGTTTGTAACTTCGGCATGCGGCAGAGCACTGTTCGGCCCGGCTGCTATTATCAGCGGATTTAGCGTAGACTTGTATGATGGAGGATTTGCACCCATTTTCATTGCCTCGTAGATTAAGTTTGCCTGGAGATCGCGCTCCGACAGACCCACCTTTATATCCTCTTCGCATATTTCATACAGCCTATCCAATATCTTGGCGGCTTTTGAGATAACTTTGATCTCTGCTTGGTCCTTTATCCTGCGTGTCTGGAAGAATGGGTCTGCATTGACCAAAATGTCGACGTCTTGTTTGCGAATCGACTCGACAGTAGAGTAATCGCTGCAATCGCTGCAGACTCTGCTACCTTTTACTTGTGAAACAAATGTAGAAATGAGCTCACCCCCCCTTTCGGTGCCAAATACTTCACACTCTATTGAAGTCTTTTCCGCCCTTGAATATTCTAATTTGGGAGCGATCAACTTTGTTGTGTCATTGTCCAGGCATACTGCAATGGCTTCACCCCAAAATCCTGTAAGATAGAACACATTTTCCGGCTCAAATGCTGCAACTACTTGGCAGTCCTTTGCTTTCATGGCATGCTGCAAAACAGTATAGCGGCGCCCCTTCATTGACAACTTCATGAATTAGAGCCATTTAGTTTTATAAAGCGTTATGCGGTTGTAATATTGTAATTTGATTTAAATATGGCTGACTCGCCCGCTTTTTTTGAGATTATATGGAATACCTAGTGATGCTCCCTGGTCCAACCAATGTCCCGAATAGGGTCATGAACGCGATGCTCGCACCTATGATAAACCACAGAAGCGATGACTTCCGCATATTGTACAAGGCGATAGTTGAAAAAACGCAGAAGGTCTTCCAGACTTCAAACGACATTGTGCTTCTTACCACTTCAGGCACGGGTGCTGTCGAAGCGTCTGTTGTTAACCTTATTAGGAAAGGCGACAAGGCAGTAATCCCGGTCAATGGTGAGTTCAGCACCAGGCTTGCGGACCTTATCGACAGCTGGGGCGGACAGGCAATCAGGATAAGCTCGCCGCCTGGAGAGAACCCGTCTTACGACAAGTTCGAGGAAGCATTTGAAGAACACAAAGACATTAAGGCAATTTATGCAGTTTATAACGAAACCTCTACTGGAACTACAATAAGATACATGGAGAAGCTAGGTGAACTTGCGGCAAGAAAGGGTGTATACTTTATTGCTGATGCTGTTTCAATACTTGGAGGTGACGAGCTACCAGTAGATAAGTGGAACATTGACATTTGCGTGACCGCGTCCCAAAAAGCCCTGGCCGCGCCGCCAGGTGTTGCTCCGATTTCGATAAACAAGCGCGCAAAGAAATACATGCAAGAGAATCCGCCCCCGACACAGTATCTGAATTTGAAACGCTACTTCAAGTACTATGAAGAGCACTATGAAACCCCCTTTACACCCGCGTTGCCGCTTTACTACGCGTTCGGAGAAGCGCTTGATATTGTGATCGAAGAGGGACTAGAGAACAGAATAAGGCGCCACAAGATATGTGCAGATGCCTTCTACGCCGGCTTGGGCTCACTAGGCCTGACACCCTTTGCAAAGCCAGATGCGAGGAGTAACATGATAATTGCAGTCAACTACCTGCAGGGAATGGATGATAAGAAATTCCGTGGTCTTTTGTCAAGTGAGTTCAAGGTGTTGGTGGCAGGTGGTTTTGGTGACCTGAAGGGCAAGGTGTTCAGAATTGGCTCGATAGGAGAGGTCGGTCGCTACCATGTCATGAGGACGATATCGTCTATTGCGTCTGCCATGAACATGCTTGGCGTCAAGACAAACGCTGAAGCTGCATCAGTGGCAATGGATAGACTAAAGGCACTAGGTTGAACGACGTTCTCATACTTTTTTATAACCTATGAAGATTAATATAAGGTAAAACAGAAGCGAATTTCTATGCCTTTAGAAAAGGGTTCCCTAATATTGGTGGATTATACTGCTAGGGTTAAAGATACTAACGACGTTTTTGATACAACTCGAGAAGAGGAAGCTAAGAAAACCACCTTTTATGATCCAACCCACAAGTATGAGCCAAGGATTGTATCCATTGGCGAAAGCTGGGTCCTGAAAGGATTGGACGAAGCTTTATCCAATGCCAATGTTGGCGATAAGCTTAACATCGAAGTGCCGCCAGAAAAAGGCTTTGGAAAAAGAGACGATACAAAGATCAGGATGATCCCACAGCGTAAGCTTGGCGACAAGGCAGACGAAGTTGGAGTTGGTGACGAAATTGAAATCGACAACAGGCGTGGTATAATAAGATATGTCGGCTCAGGCAGGATACAAGTTGATTATAACCACAGATTTGCAGGCAGGATTCTGTTGTACGATGCAAATATATTAAAAAAGCTCGATTCTGACAGCGAAAAGATAAGTGCTTTGGTTAAGAGAAGAATGGGCGTGGACGAAAGCAAGCTCCAGGTCAATTTGGCGGTTCCTAATTTGGAGATCGTGCTTCCAGAAGATACATACCTTGCCGAAGGCTTACAGATAGTCAAACGGGCGGCTGCAAATGATATCTTCAAGTTTGTTCCTACAATCAAGAATATTAAGTTCATAGAGACTTACCAGGCTCCTGCAGAGCAAAAGAAAGATGAGGAGCAGCAGCAACAGCCCAAAGTAGAAGCAACTGCAGAAGCTAAACAATGAAAAAGGAAAAAGTTATTATACTAAAATGACCCGGGATAGGTTATGGAAAGTGCTCAACAAAGTCAAGTAGTAACGATAACCCCTAAGGCAGCGGAGAAAGTCGCCGAATTCATGAAGCAGGAAGGGAACTCTGGCCTTTACCTAAGAGTCTATGTCTCAGGTGGAGGATGTGCGGGCCTGTCATATGGAATGGGGTTTGAAGAAAAGCCAGACGAGGATGATAGAATTATTGAGCAGAATGGGGTAAAGCTGTTGCTTGACAGCTACAGCCAGAGATATCTCAGGGATGCCAATATTGATTATATTGAGAGCCTGATGGGCTCAGGGTTTAAGATCAACAATCCCAATGTGACAAAGAGCTGCTCATGCGGACACTCGTTTAGTACAGAATAGAAAACGGTAGCCTACTCCTTTTTACTTCTTGTAGTTTTACGCTTTTTTCGATTATTCGAGGGTTTAATTTTAGCTATATTTTATGTGATCCGCTCTTCCTTGTGTAGCCGCCCTCTATGCCCTATAAGACGACCCAATGCAAATGGTGTTGCAATCAAGAATCTAGTTATTGCCATCAGAAGAGCAGTTGTTCTTGTCAAGATTATCATGATGATGGTCCTCACACAATTTATCATTGATAAGAGGTTCTCAACTGTTTCACCACTCTGGAGTTAAAAGGACCTATTTCTCTGTTCTTTGGAGGAATTTTTTGATCTCCAAGAATGTAGTATTCTTCTCTACAGGCGTGGTTGCACCAATGTATCGTGTGGTATTTCAGTTGAGAAGTCGCGAAGTTGCCAAATATATTGGCCGGTTCATTTACAATTTGCGAATAGATTATCTATAAAAGTGAAACTGCAAGATTATCTAGTAATTATTAACAAGGCACGACTCAGAATATTCACAGTACTGATTTTACTTTATATTTTCAGATACATATGTCTTCTTAACCTTGTATCTTCATATAATAAGAAAAATTGGCTTCCCTAGACAAAGTCAACGCAGTTTCAATAACAATCTTGGTAGATAATTACACTGATATCCTTCTTGCAAGTTCAGACAATGTTCAGCGACCACCAATCATAAACAAGAACGATAAGGGCTTACTAATCCCTAGGGCAGAGCAGGGATTTGCTAGTCTAGTAGAGATCAAGTACGACAATAGCAGTAAGACAAGCAAATTCTTGTTTGAGGCAGGCGTAAGCCCAGATGGCCTCCTTACGAATGCAAATATTCTTGGATTAAATGTCGCAGACATTGATGGTATTCTCTTAAGTCACGGACCTGCTGACAACTACGCGGGTCTTATGAAAGTCCTGCAACATATTTCAAGGCAGATACCTTTGTATGCTCATCCCGATGCCTTTTTGAAAAGGTGGTTAATTTTATCAGATGATTTGAGGGTTACTTCTATGCTAAATGAAGAGGATCTGAAAAAGCATGGCGCAGTAATTTACAAGAGTATAGGAGTTACTGCCCTTCCAGATAAGAATAACTCAAGGCTGTTAATGACAGGGCAAATCCCACGTGTGACAAACTTTGAGAAAGGTTTTCCGTTTCAATACAAAGAATCACCTGAAACAGGAGAAATTATACATGACCCGTTGATCTGGGATGATCAGGCATTAATTGCAAACGTCAAAGAGAGAGGGCTTGTGATTTAACTGTATGTGGTCATGCGGGGGTGATTAATACTATCAAATATGCCAAGAAAATAACTGGCATAGATAACGTATATGCTATAATTGGTGGATTTCATCTGAGTGGAAAAATATATGAAGATATAATCGATCCTACTTTAGATTAACTTGTCAAGCTCAATGCAAGATTTATTGTTCTATCCCACTGCACTGGATGAAAGGATGTAAACAAGATCATTCAATTGGTACCTGATAGTTTTATTCAAAGCAGCGTCGGCTCAAAGTTCCTCTTTTTAGGATGTAAAAATAAGACGATAGATTGTTAACCAAAACTTGAGCTTGCAGTAATTGAGAGCCCTGGCATCTCGGCATGTTTGGGACCAAAAATATATTGCAGCGACCAATGCGCCTCACCGAAAACCTACAAATTATTGATAACCACATTAGACGCGGATGAATCAACTAGGAAGAGTAAATAGTAGACTTATCGTCATTTCTGTATAATGTGACCCATTTATACAGAAATTTCAAATGATAAGATCAAGGCGTATTAGCGGACAAGAAAAAGAAAAAAAGAAGAAGACTTAATGGTATGATTCGGCAATAAGTGATTGATAAAAATTGTTGTATGATGTACTAATTGTTGGCGGAGCATCAGCAGGACTGACTGCTGCAACGTATGCTAGCCGCCAAGGTCTCAAGACTTTAGTAATTACAAAAGATATTGGAGGACAAGCACTTCTTACAAATGCCATAGAAAACTATCCTCCATTTGAACACATAGGAGGATTTGAACTTATGCAAAAGTTTGAACAACAAGCAAGAAATTTTGGAACTGAATTTGCGTACGAAGAGGTACACTCTATAACAGAACATAAAGGAGGTGACTTTATAATAAAAACAAGTAACAAAGATAACGAATATTCTGGCTATGCCCTGATTCTTGCGTTTGGCAAGACACCAAGGGACTTGAATGTGAAAGGTGAGAAGGAGTTAAAGGGCAGAGGAGTCTCATATTGTGCTGTTTGTGATGGCCCTTTTTTCAAAAACAAAAAAGTTGCAATTGTTGGTGCTGGTGACCCAGCTTTGGAAGCAGCGTTGTATCTCAAGGAGATAGCATCACAACTTTATATAATATTTGGAACAGACAAGCCTGTAGGTTCACAAGAGTCTATTGAATTATTACATAATAAAGATAACAACAATGGGATTTATTTCATTTCCAATTCCATTTTGAAAGCAATTAATGGTAATTCAAAAGTTGAATCTCTGACTGTCTATGATTCCAAAACCAAATCGGAATCAAAGTTAGACGTCGACGGAGT
>DATDKS010000096.1:0-18451 GCA_036519825.1 Nitrososphaera sp.
ACCTCTCTTCATTTCAAACAGTCTCCACCGTATCTATCCTGCGCCTTCCTTGATTCTTTTCTATCATCGCATAATACCAGGTAAGCATCGATGTGACTAGAGAATGAAGATGAGTCCGTGATATCACATGCTCTGTAAGCTGTTTGAATATTATTGCACCTGATGGCATTACACATATAACAAAAGACTGCCAACTTTTGCATGTTGTCAGAAGAGGAGCCTGACGATCAGCAGCTGCCAAGAGAGGGAGAGCACAAGGCCGCAGCCCGAGCTGATAGACGGCTCTCAAAGAACGAACGCAAAAGTAGATTCCTAAACAAGATGTCTGAAGACTACGACGCTTTCGATAATGTATTTGACATATCCACTCTTATGACGATAAGCGAACTGAGGAGCGATGGCATTATACAATATATCGAGAGCTCACTTGCCGCTGGTAAGGAGTCTAAAGTATACCTTGCAGTTGCGCCAGATGGCTCACCTAGAATAGTCAAAATATATCTCGTAGTAAGCGCCGAGTTCAAAAAGCGCATGCAATACATCGCTGGTGATCCTCGATTTTCTGGGTTAAAGCGGGGATCTCGCAGCCTTATAATGACATGGGCTCGAAAGGAGTTTAAGAACATGCGGACAGCTCATGCCGTAGGAGTGCGGGTACCTTTGCCGATAGCAGTCAAGAAGAATGTGCTTGTAATGGAGTTTGTAGGTGACAGCGAAGGTAATCCTACTCCGGCGCTAATAAACACCAAAGAAATCACATTGAACGACTATCAACAGGTGATTGAGCAGATGATGATTTTATACCAAAAAGCCAAATTGGTGCATGCTGACTTGTCAGAGTACAATATTTTCAAGACTGACCTTGGCATCATGTTGTTTGACTTTGGATCTGCTGTCGATATCCGACATCCAAATTCCAAACAATTTTTATTACGCGATGTCATAAACATAAACAGGTTCTTTGAGAACAGGGGAATTGAGGTCCTCAACACTGCTCAAGTTGTAGAAAAGATTAGAGGCGACACAAAATAATGAGCTTTCAGCACGCGGTCAAGATCCCAAAGGAGAGGATAGGTGTCCTTATTGGCAAAGGCGGAAAAGTAAAGCAGCAAATTGAAGAGCGATGCGGCGTCAAAATCGAGATCGACAGCGAGAGTGGCGACACTATGATCATAGGCAACAGCTCAGCTGATCGTTTGGAAGCTTTTCGGGCAGTCGAAGTAATAACCGCCATTTCAAGAGGGTTCTCACCACAACGAGCTTATCTGCTCTTTGACGACGAGGAGCTAATATTCCAACAGATCGATTTGCATGACTACACTGGCAAGTCTTCAAACGCCCTTGACCGCGTCAAGGGTAGGATAATTGGCGAAGGAGGCAAAGCGCGTCGAATGATTGAAGAGTTGAGTGGTGCGTATGTATCTGTTTATGGCCATACTGTATGCCTTATCGGAAACTTTAGGGAGATCAAGCTTACAACTGAAGCAATAGCCATGCTAGCCAAGGGTAGCATGCACAAAACCGTCTACAATATGCTGCAGGGTGCAAAGAGGAAAGACAAGATGGATAAGATGCGCCTGTGGGAAGAAAATCCCGACGAGATTAAGTTCTCTGACTCTTAATGTAAGAATAGTGCGGCTATAAAGTCAAATGTTCGGTTTGCATTCTTTTTTGATATCGAGCTCTGTGTGCAGGTCGCCTATACTGGCATATCCTAAATTAACTAGTGGTGCGAGATTATGAATCCTTCTGCTCCCTTTTTTATTTCTCTCTATTAGCCTCCGCTCCAGCGTTTGAAAAGACCGTGGTCGATATTAAATTGATCAAGCACCTTGCCTACCAGATGGTTTATCAGATCATCCATTGTCTTTGGTCTGTGGTAGAATCCTGGCATGGCGGGCAAAATTACTGCGCTGGCACTTGCAAGCTTGGTCATATTTTTTAAGTGTATCTTTGACAGTGGGGTCTCCCTTGGCACCAAAACAAGCTTGCGCTGTTCCTTTATGCAAACACCCGCCGCTCTTGAGACCAAGCTGTCGTCAAGGGCGTTTGCGATGCTAGCCAATGTTTTAGTGCTGCAGGGAATGACAATCATGCCGTCAATTTTGAATGAGCCACTTGAAACAGGTGCGGCCATATTGTCGTCTTCATAATGCCTTGTTGCAAGCGACCTCACATAGTCAGCTGTATTGTCGGTCTCTATCTTTATGTTCTTGGCGCCCCATTCGGTCATAATAAGGTGTGTGTCAATTTTCAGCCTCTTAAGAACCTCAAGTGTCCTTATACCGTAAATGACACCGGAAGCGCCAGTGATCGCAACGACTAGCTGCAAACAAATGTATGATTCCTTTGCTTGCTATTTAATGGTGCCTGCAAGCATTTAATAATGAAACTATGTTGGCTACCAAGTAGGCGTTGCTGACGGTCTTTGGCACAGTGGCATTAGACACTACCCGTACTCCTTTTCGGACAGAGACGAGAATACTAGGCGGTGCTGCCACTTTTGCCTCTATTTCATCAAGCATGTTCGCGCCCACCTCGATAGTGGCAGCAGTAGGATCAGACATGCCAGCTGAACATATAAGGGCACTCAGCTCAAAGGGCATAGACACAAAGGGGATCGTCATCATACAGGGGAGCAAGACCTTCCATTATGATTCTTCATTTGATTACGATCTGTCAAACAGGACTACCAATAAGACTGAGCTTGGAGTCATAGCCGGCTTTGATCCTATCATCCCTGAAGAATATATCAAGTCTGATTACGTATATCTTGCAAACAATGACCCAAAGCAGAACATCAAGATCCTGCGGCATTTTCAGAACCCCCGGCTTGTAGTCTGCGACACTATAGAATTCTGGATAAATGGGAGCCGTGACGACATAGTCAAGATGATAGAGATGACAGACGGAGTAGTGATAAATGACAATGAGGCAAGACTCTTATGCAAGGAGGCTAACCTTGCAAAATGCGCCAAAAAGATACTGTCATGGGGATCGGAATTTGCGATAATCAAAAAGGGCGAGAACGGTGCTATCCTCTTTACTAGAGAGGGTCTGGTGTTTCCAGCGTCAGCATTTTTTCTTGACGAAATTGTCGACCCAACTGGAGCCGGCGACTCGTTTGCAGGTGGCTTTCTAGGTCACATTGCTCGCAAGGGCATGATGAATTTCACCACAATGAAGGAGGCCGTAATTTACGGCAATGTAATGGGCTCATTTGCTGTAGAAGACTTTGGGATCAACCGCCTCCTGTCAGTAACAAAGGACGATGTGGAAGACCGCTACGCAAAATATTGCAATCTGGTTCAATTCTAATCTCTTGTTTTATGCCAACTTTTGCCTGACCAAAGTACCACACTGGCTGAAGACATTATGTTCAAATCGCTTGAATTAGAAAGAAAAGTAACATGACAGTCAATTCATCAAACATAGAGCAAACCATCATTTCAGAACTCAAGATAAGCGAAGACGAAGCCAAGGTTTACATCGCAATTGTGAAAAAAGGCAAAATGGACCCAGCCAAGATTTCAAGTGCCCTTGGCTGGAACGATGAACAGCGCGCGCTTGCTGCAGCTAAATCACTAGTCAACAGAGGCATGGTCATTGAAATAACAAAGACGGAATTTGAGTCACTCCATCCCCGGTTTGCAATAACCAATCGCTACAGAAGGCGCTGCGAGGAAGAGCACATACCCTTCAAAAAGAATCTTAAGATCGACAATATCGGCATCGTGCTTGAAAAGCCATATGAGGATGCAAGAACTAAATAGGTGGCAACTTGCAACAAGGATTATTATCATAATGACGACTTCCGACCCAACTGGCGGCGACAAGGTAGTCTACTTTGGTGTAATAAACATCAATGAAAATAGCAGGACGGTGGGTTCAGTGGATATTTGGCGAAGCCTTCTGACAAAGGAAATGTTTTGTGAAGAAAAGCGTTTAGGGATTTTAGAGATCGTCGATTACCTTGGCATGCCCAGGATTGACAAAGACAAAAAGTGGGCTGTGGCGATTAGCAGAAACTTCAAAGGTCACCAGCGCTGGCGGCTTGTCAAGATAATAAAGGAAGGCAAGATGACATTTACAGATGCAGATGACAATGCAGTCGAAGTGAATGTCAAGGACTTTAAAATCGTTGATTCTGAGTGGTGGAGCTTTTTGGTCGAAGAGAATGTCAACCGTAACATGGAAGCGACGGATGCGCCAAACAAATGATACGCGATAATGATGATAACATTCCAGTTACAGTATTTGTAAAAAGTGCTAGCGGGAGCGAAATAGCAAGTAAGCTGTCTGGGTATTTTGTCATCAAGGGTCAGGAATTCCGGTTTTCTGCAATAGCATTCGGTCGCATTGGAGGTCACAACGCAAGCATCAAGATATCCAAGACCACTTTAGACAAAATAGCGAAAATGGGGATTGACCCAGAGCAGCTACAAATAACGATTCAGCGTAAGTTGATTGAAGGTGACATTATTTTGCAGGAAGGATCGAAGCAGCGGCAGTCAGACTAGAGCGCCTTCCAGTGTCTTGCCGCAGGTACACTTGTTTCTTGCAGCAGGAATTGTAGCCACCAACTCTGCAATCAACTTCTTTGTCTTTTCCACATTCTTGGCAAGCATCTCGATTATCTCGGCAGAGGTCACCGGGTGATTTGCCCAAACATCATAGTCGGTGATAGTGGCCATAGATAAGTAGCAGATTTCGGCTTCTCTTGCGAGGTTGACCTCTGGTACAAGCGTCATTCCAATAATATCTGCCTTCATTACGTCGCGGAAGAATCTTGATTCCGCTCTTGTGGAAAAGCGAGGCCCTTCAATGCAGATGTATGTCCCCTTGTTGTGCAGTGAATACTTTAGTTTCTTTATTTTATCGATCGAAATGTCGCGCAGCTCTGGGCAAAATGGATCAGCTAAAGAAACATGATATACTTGCCCCCCATCGTAGAATGTATAGTGACGGTTTTTTGTAAAGTCAATAAATTGATCAGGTATTGAAATGTCGCCAGGCTTGAAATCTTCTTTAAGGCTTCCAACAGCAGATGGGGCAATAATGCGTTTGACTCCAAGCTGCTGTAAAGCCCATATGTTTGCTCTGTTGTTTATCATATGAGGGGGTATCCTGTGGCCTCGTCCATGGCGCGGTACAAATGCTGCTTTGACTCCTGAATATTCGCCTATTGTTACAAGATCCGAAGCCTCGCCGTAAGGTGTATGCACTTTGATCTCGCGCTTTGCACTAAAAAGTTCTGGATCATAGATGCCAGTACCCCCAATTATGCCGATATCTGCCCTATTCTCCATGAAAACTCACCAATGACCCAACATTATAACCCATCTTGCGCAACTTGTCAGCACCCTTCAAGTCTGAAAGTTCAATTATGAACGCAAATCCAGCCACCTTGCCCCCCAGCTCATTGATCATCTGCGCAGCTGCTACCGCAGTCCCACCTGTTGCTATCAGATCGTCAGCAATCAGTATGCTGTTGCCTTTGTCTATCGCATCTTGCTGAAGCTCCATTACCGCGCTGCCGTATTCGATATCGTAGGATTTCTTGATGGTTATGCCAGGAAGCTTGCCTGCTTTGCGAACCATCACAATGCCCCTACCGAATCTGAGGGCAAGTGCTGTAGCTATGATAAAGCCCCTTGATTCAATGCCGGCCACCACATCTACTTTTGCCTTGCTATAAATACGGTAAAACTCATCGGCGATAAAGTTCAAGGCATCATTCCTTTTGAGAACAGGATTTATATCGCGAAACAGTATACCTTGCTTGGGGAAATCAGGGTAGTTGGCTATTATGTCGCGCAGGTTGACCTGCTTGGATTTTGCTCCCACGTCCGTAAAGCCGTATTCTGGTTGTAAAAAGATTGCGAAGTTACTACTACCATACTTTATACAGCTCTAGCGTGCATTAAATAATAGTGCTTACAGAACAGCAGAGGCAATTTGGAGAAAAGATTGCAAGCCTGGATGACTTTGATGAGACCTTTGAATTAGTGAAGGCAGTAGTCTTGCAAAAGTTCAAGCTGCACCGAGCAGGACTGAGCCTGATATTGCAAATGATGCCAAGCAGCCTCGGTGCCTATCATATGCTGGGCTCAAACGCAATAGTGGTCAACACTTATCTCTTGACCATATTGAAAAATATAGTCAAATCAACCGAAGAGTACAACTCTTACATATTCATGGTGCTCGCCCATGAATACTTCCACACCCTCGGAATCGTAGATGAGAACACCGTGCGCCAGATGACTTTTGAGCTGTGCAAGTGGATGTTGGGTAATGATCATGCTGCAACCAAGATGGCAAAGGAGGGTCCATCCGCGATATATCCTGAGCTAAGTTCAATGGTGCAGTCACAGTTCAGTAGGGATTTTCAAGTTGTCAGGAACTTTGACAAGACCAACCAGACCTATATCCAATGATCTATGTATTGTATAATGTATATTCAATCTTGATTGAGCAACGCGTATCTTCGCGTATCTTAAGAAGAGATCAAAGATATGGAAAGGAGGTTGTTGGAATTGGAAGAAGTCATCTTTGACACAAAAGTGTCACCAACGGAAACAAAATTTAGATGAATGTTGAAGGCACTTGTTGAAAGATCGAGACATTAATACTGATCTTAAAGTAATTTCATTAAATTGAATCGCAACCAAACTAAGACCACATCAACAAGTTCCTTGAAGGTTGCGGGAAGCCTTTTAGGTGCTGATTCGATGGTGGCAATTTTAGCTGCAGGCCGATCCAAGAAGGATTGTAAAGAGAATGTTGAAATGGTACTGATAAGGATTTCTTGCCTCTCTTAAAAAAGGCGAACGGGCTGCTGAGGGACTAACTGATCGATGGAGTAAAGGCTTAAAGCACAAAGTAGCTAGTCGCGTAGATTGTGTAAAAATTACAAGAAATAATGCTATTTCTTTACTATATTACACTTGAGAAAGTATAATAAACATTCAAGTCCTATATCTCTTATATGCCGATTAAGAACGGGGCAGAATATATTGAAAGCCTCCGGGGTAGAAATTTAAAGATATATCTTTTTGGAGAGCTCGTAAAAGAGCCAGTTGATCATCCCATGATCCGGCCTTCAATAAATGCAGTGGCAGAGACCTACGACCTTGCGGCGGAAGATCCACAGCTTGCTGCACCCCATTCTTCGCTGACGGGATTGCAAGTCAACAGGTTCTTGCACATTGTAGAAAGCGCGCAGGACCTAGTTGACCAGAACCGGATGCAAAGGAAGCTTGGCCAGCTCACTGGTACCTGCTTCCAGCGTTGCGTAGGCATGGATGCACTTAACTCATTATATTCAACTACGTATGACATCGACCAAAAACACGGCACTGAGTATCATAAGCGACTAATCGAATTCGTCAAGATGTTGCAACGCGAAAACTTGATGATCGGTGGTGCCATGACAGACGTCAAGGGTGACCGTGGCCTGTCGCCTTCGCAACAGGAAGACCCTGATATGTTTGTGCATGTAACAAAGCGCGACAGCAAAGGAGTATACATCACAGGCGCAAAAGCCCACCAGACGGGCTGCATCAACTCCCACTGGATAATCGCCATGCCGACAATGAGATTGAAGTCTGAAGATACAGACTATGCACTAATTGGCGCAATTCCCGTTGATGCTCCCGGCATCACATACATCTATGGCAGACAGTCATGTGATACCCGAAGTATGGAGGGAGGCAACATTGACGCCGGCAACGCAATGTATTCCGGCCAAGAAGCCATGATAATCTTCAAGGATGTTTTCATTCCAAACAACCTGATATTCATGAATGGCGAGTATGAATTTGCCTCAATGTTGGTCGAGCGCTTTACTTGCTATCATCGCCGAAGCTATGTGTGCAAGACAGGTCTTGGCGATATCCTGATTGGGTCCGCTGCAGCCATTGCAGACTACAACGGTGTAGCAAACGCATCACACATCAAAGACAAACTGGTTGAAATGACGCACCTCAATGAGACGATATTTGCTGCAGGTATTGCATCTTCCTACCAAGCACACAAGACATCAGCAGGCAACTGGCAGAATGACGACATGCTGGCAAATGTCTGTAAACACAACGTCACTCGGTTCCCATATGAAATAGGCAGACTTGCCCAAGACATTGCAGGCGGACTTGTAGTGACGATGCCATCTGAGAAGGAGTTCCGCAGTCCTGAGACAGGGCCGCTGCTTGAAAAGTACCTGAAGGGCCGGAAAGGCGTATCGACAGAGAACAGAATGAGAGTGCTGAGGCTTATTGAAAATATGACTCTTGGACGAAATGCAGTAGGCTACCTGACAGAGTCAATGCATGGCGCAGGATCGCCTCAGGCGCAGAGAATCCAGATTGCGCGTCAAATGCAGCTTGAAACCAAGAAAAAGTTTGCAAAGAGGCTTGCACAGATCAAGGAAGGTGAGGCTGAAGAAATGGTGCCGGAGTCGACAGAATACTTCGATAGGATATTCGGCCCAAAAAACAAAGCCAAATAAGTTTGTTTCTACCTATCGAGCCAGCAATGGGTTAACCTTTATCTAACGATTTTTCAGCTATTGCTTTTTCCTTTATCTTTCAATGAATTTGATCTCAAAAAGGATTATTTATCAGTTCAACATAATTATTATGGAATTACTCGGGGTTGTATTGGTTGAAATTAAACGAAGCTCAGATTGAAGATCTCACTGGCAAAGTTTTTCGCACTATAATTAGCAATGGCAAAGACGGCATATTACAGTCAGAGCTTTGGAAGGAGCTTGACCTGACAAGCCGAGACGGCTCTCGCGTTGCGATCCGGCTTGAAAAACGGTCACTGATTCGCCGCGAAAAGATGCTAGAAAACGGCCGGTGGACATACAGACTTTTTGCAGTAAAGCTACCGGTTGACACTACAAGCATTGAACAGGCTCCCTGTTTGACATGTCCTTTTGAGCACATGTGCTCTCTTGAAAGTTCTTACAGTCCAACAAGCTGTAATTTAATTGAGGAGTGGCTCATCAAATCTTTTGACAATTCAAACCTGAATTCTGCAAACCTTTCCAAAAAATGAGGCTCGCTGACGCTCGACGTGACCAATACCGCCGGCTGGCAAAGGATCAGGGATACCGGGCAAGGTCAGCTTACAAGCTGTTGCAGATGAACCGCTCTTACCGCATTATAAAAAAGGGTGGTAAGGTGGTCGACCTTGGATGTGCACCTGGAGGTTGGCTGCAGGTAGCCATGAAGGAAGTAGGGTCGTCAGGAAAGGTAATCGGGGTAGACCTCAAGCCTGTTACACCCGTTGCTGGTGCGACAATTCTACAGGGCAGTATAGAGGATTCAAACGTGCTAAGCAAAATAGCTGAAATTTTGGGCTGCAAGGCTGATGTTGTCCTCTCAGATGTGGCTCCAAATGTGAGCGGTGTATGGGACATAGATCATGCAAGGCAGATCTCCCTTTCCACAATTGCGTTAGGCTTTGCACATCAGATGCTAAGAGTAGGCGGAAGCAGCGTGTTCAAGATATTTGAGGGAGAGATGTTAAAGGAGTTCAAATCGGAATTACGGAAGAGCTTTGGCAAAGTGCTTTTAAGCAAGCCTTCTGCAAGCCGGCAAGAGAGTAGCGAATTGTATATCGTCTGCCTAGACTTTAAGCAATGAATCTAAAACATTCGTCGTTGGAATGGAGGACCTGAAGCGTAAAATGGCAATTTGGCATGTGTCCTAAGCTCGCCCGATATTTCGGCTGAATTGTTCTAACACTTTATCCAGTTCCCCACCCTTATCGAGAGAATTTCATATATTGTCAAGCCATCTCCGCCAGACACCAATAATGATAACAGATGCTTGCAACACAATAACGCTCTAAGCCATATTATTGCTCAGATTGATCTGTGGAATTTTTCGACAATTTGAATAAATTCGCTTCTACTGATGGGCTATATTATAACATCTTTTTCCTTAAAATCTAGCAATATGGAGATAAGTTCTTGAGCGATATCAAGAGCTGTTACAAAAATTACCCTTACATTCCGGTTTATCGCCTTTAGGCTGTTATACAGTTGTAGCCCATTCACCTCTGGCATTCTTATATTGCTGATCAACAAGTTATAGTGCGAAGATCCAAGTAAAGCAAACTTTTGTAGCGCTTCTTTTGCATTACTAAATACCTCTACGCTGTATGGCTTGTTATCCGGGAATGCCTTCAAAAGCAGAAGAGCATCTGACTAGTCATCAATAATCATGATATTTCTAAGCAAATTTTCTCGATGCGATTCTAATAAATGACTATTTTCTTCTTGTTCTTGTTCATCTTCTTCTGATGACATCTGTGTGGATTCATAACCAAAACTTCGGCTAATATCCCATAGACCAGCGGTGATGTAAGAAGTGGATGGTTTTTCTAAAAAGAAATGTAAATGACGATTATAATGATACTTGACAGTGTCTTTGGTTTTTTCTCTACCAAAAAGAAAGGGTATGTCTTTGATAATCCAAAAGTCTTATGCCCTCCTCCTTGTTCCTTCATTTCCTCAAATGATAAGCGTAATGAAGAGAAAACGTTTTTTCCATATTTTATACAAGTCTCCTTCCATAACTAGACCCTTAAGTGGAGCTCTTAAATTAATCTTGACATACACATTCATTGTAGACCCAAAGAAATCATCGCCTACAGATGTCTTGGTTAAAGCCACTTCTAATCTACCATAGTTTGTACTAATCCGATAATCTAAACTAGGTAATCCTGCAGTAGCATTAAATTGTTAATTATTGTATGTGCTTTCGTTAAGTCATGCAGCAACCATTAACTCTTTCAAAGACTTGGTATCTGGTATGGTCGTGAATTTGCGGAAAATACCATAAACGACTTATATATGTTGAAATTTCTATAAGGCAAGTAGTGCTAACATCGTTTTTTAATAAAACCAATAATTCCACTTATTAGAAAGCGGATTAAATTAATTAATCCATAAACAATTCTTTAGATTACTGATAGCAATATGCCGTATTCTATCAACCACGCCAGTGTAAAAAGCACAAGCAAAGAATCTACTTATAGCAAGATCTTGGTGCTATGCATAGATAGGGACGACGACATTGGCTCAAAGGGCGGCATTGAGACACCAATTGTCGGCCGCGATGCATGCATCAATGCCGGTACTAGGCTTGCCCTTGAGGATCCAGAGGATGCAGACTCGAATGCCATTTTTGCCGCAGTCAAGACATACGAGGAGCTTGTGAGCAAGGGCTACGCTGCTGAGGTTGCGGTAGTGGCTGGCAAGTTCAATAGGGGTGTCGAAGCTGACGAGAAGATAAGCCTTGAGGTGAAAAGCATACTTGAGAAATATCGCGCAGACGGCGCAGTCATTGTATCTGATGGCGAGGACGACGAGACGATCCTACCTGTCATCCAATCACGAATACCTGTGATATCAGTCCAGCGCGTAATTATCCGGCACAGTAGAAGTGTTGAGTATTCGTATGCGGTGCTGGGCCGGTATCTTAGGATGCTCGTTTATGATTCCCAGTATTCAAAGTTCTTTCTAGGTGTCCCCGGCATCCTGCTGGCAACAGGGGCACTTGCCGTCATATTTGACGCAGCAAAGTGGATAACTGCAATCGTGCTTGCAATTCTTGGTGGCGCATTCATCGTCAGAGCATTTGACATAGATAAGGCATTAAGCTCATTTGGTAGGCTGACTCCGACGTCATTTATTAAGATATTCTCAATCATTGGCGGTGTGCTTATCATACTTGCGGCTATTACAAACGGTATATCGAGCATACCGCCTAACATTCTCACTCCTGAAATGAGTACCCTTGATATCGTTTCAAACAGGACTATAGTGGGAAGCTTTGCCACCGGTACGATAACTCTGCTATGGATAGGCATTGCGACAATCATTGGCGGCGTCCTGTTGAGCGATTGGTTCAAGGGAAGCAGCAGGATTATGTCTGATATACTGCGCCTTGCGGTGCTTGCACTCCTCTATATCCCACTACTACAGTTCACATCCGTGCTTACAGAAGGGACAAACCCATTTACACTCATCTCATCTTTGCTGATAGGCCTTGCAGTGTCGCTTGTAGCTGCAACAGTCCTTTACTATTATTTTAGGAACCGAAAAGGCGGCGATATTCTGAAACACTAATGTAAAGGTGACTGCAACAAAAAATTACCATGCCACAACAGCACGGAGACTATGATCTACACCAGCAAAAATGGTTTTGCGGCTACTGGATGTCGCAAGAAGAATGGTTAGACGTACACAACTATGCAGCGCCAATTCCACAAGGTTACCCGCTGGTTCCTACTCTAATGCAGGACAAAGAGCAAGAGCCAGCCGCAAAAGAGGATGATCACCCTGAGGAAGAATGACTCTGCACAAAACTTACAAACAACCAGATCAATCACAGACTATTGATAGACGAGCGGTCGGCTGGTGCGGTGGTATTTCATATGGAAGACGATTCAGAGCCAGAATATCTGTTATTGCATTACTCAGCCGGCCACTGGGACTTTCCAAAGGGTAACATTGAGGCTGGTGAAAACGAAAAGCAGACAGCTATCCGTGAAATTTGGGAAGAAACCAGCATTACTGGTATTGAATTTTTAGATGGCTTCCGCATGAAGGTCGAATACAAATACAGACATGGCAAGAAGCTCGTGCGAAAGGAGGTTGTGTTGTATCTTGTACGGGCGCGCACGCGCAAAGTGATCCTTTCACATGAGCATATTGGCTTTGTATGGAGAAAATTCGATGACGCAATGCAGCAACTGACTTATCTAAATGCCAAGAACCTATTGTCAGCTGCAAAAGAACATCTTCAGCAACGCTCACTTGCCTATCGATAAAATTCTGTTTTGGATCTCTCTTGCAGCCTTGGCAGGCTGCTTGGCTTCAACTATCGACCTGCCAATTATTAAATAATTTGAGCCGCTTCTGATTGCCTGCTCTGCATCGCCGCCCTGGGCCCCAACTCCTGGTGAATACACAGGCAGCTGCCCTGTGACCTCTTTTAAAATCTCATGCTGGGTTGCTCCCACTACTATGCCGTCGACATCTGCAGCTGCAGCCCTTCCAAGAAACATTTTGTATAGCCCGTGCCCTTGTATTTCGAGCCCAAAGCCCTCTTTCGCCTCCGGGTGGCTCATGTAGACAAGCGCAATGATGCCTGCGTCTGCCTTGTGTGCCTTTTGTACTAGCGAAGCAAGCGCGTCTCTGCCAATGAAGGGATTTGCTATGGCGGCATCAAAACCCATCTTTGTTAGGTGGTCGACTGCAACAGCATTGGTGGTTTCGATGTCGTTTAGCTTGATGTCTGCAATCGATTGTAGCCCCAAAGAGTGGGCCAGCTTGTTTATCTGCGAAATTTCAGGCGCAGACAGCGGTAGGATAAGATGGAAGTTCATTTTGACGGCGCAGACATGGTGCTCAACTGCACAGATGATCCTTGCTGCAAGCTCTGGCAGCCTTTGATTGGTTGATGGTCTCGGATCGAGGGCAAGAACTATTGGGCTCTTTTTTTCTATAGCCGCTCTGGCAATCCTTTCGAAAAAGGGTCTAGTCATAGGTCTTTACCAGGGGGTGATCCTCTGTAAGCCTTATCACCTTGAGATAAACGTATCCGTGTTCATCCAGTCTTGTCAAGAACGTTGGCTGATCAGCCCTTTGACTGCTGTAGCGCAAAAATGGCTCCTTTGGCTCTTCCTCCAGAGTCACATAGTAAAAGTAGGATATGGTCTCATTATCATTTGCACTCATTGAAGTGCCTATCACGATTTTACCTCGGCGTTCTTTGAACAGAAAGAGCGGCAGGGGGGGCTCATCGTACATTGTCTTATAAGCTGCCACCTTGGCAAGGCTTGGTAGATCCTTCAGCTTTATGACTGTGTAGCCTGATGCTTTGTCAATCCTCGCCGATCTTGCAAGCGAGCGGGGGAACTTTTCCACCTTCAGAATAGGTGAGTAAACATATGTAGGATTGTCAACCGAGCTGGCAAGCAACACTTCTTCAATGCCATTGCTTACTCTGTAGGCCAGATACTGACCATCCTTTGCATCTTCTTGTGCATAATAGATGACCGGCCTTCCGTTGATGATGTCAGTCTGGACGGCTAGCACCTCGTG
Organism: Nitrososphaera sp.; assembly: GCA_036519825.1. GTDB lineage: Archaea > Thermoproteota > Nitrososphaeria > Nitrososphaerales > Nitrososphaeraceae > Nitrososphaera. The sequence continues at coordinate 14,123 of DATDKS010000096.1, forward strand.
CCTGTTAAACTGAAGTGAAAATGCAGGCAAAGGAGTCCGCTCCAGTGCGCATACTAGCCTGCCAAAATCCCTGAGGCTTGCCAGCGCAATGTAGCATGCAACCTTAAGCTGCAAATCGCGATATTGTTAATACTTACGGTATTAAAGTCATCCGTCGGCAGTAGAGTAATCATCGTTGGAGAAGCTGGAGAGGCTTGTAGAACAGGCCAAATCAATTGTTGTTGAAAATAGCAACCCCGACAGGGTGTCGCTATGGCGTGCCTACGTGGCGCTTGAATACGCCATCTTGGACCTGAAATTACGTTATGGTCTTGAGGGGAACTCTCAGCCAAAGCCTGTCAAGTCTGCAGACCTTACTATTGCAAAGTCAATGATCGGTAGGCTTGATCCATCATCAGGCGACAAGAAAAAACTACTCGATGATCTGCGTTTATGTCGGGATATTGTGAAGGCACTCGTGGCAAGAAAGCTACGATGACCTGCGGTCTATAATATCATAAACTTCCTTACCCGTACCAATTAGCGTTACGTTCAGGCCGGTTTCGTCTTCAATGTTTTCAATGAATTTTCTTGCATCTGCAGGCAATTTTGTGTATTCACGCACTCCCGCAGACTGCGGGAACACAACGTCGAGCTTTGTGACTGCAAGCTGGGTTGCGCTGTTGAGCCTGATCGCTTTCTTGGCAAGCTCCATGTCAAAAGGCGCAGCCCTCCTCTGCCTGCCTGTAACGCTTCCAAACTCGATCCATCCGCGCTTTCTTGCCTCTTCTTCAATCAGCTCATTCTCAAGCGGCCCGCCGCCAACACGTGTGACATAGGCCTTGAAGACTACTAGTACTTCGTCGACTCTTTTTGGTCCTATGCCAATATCTGAACAGATACCCGAAGCAGTTACGTCCCTTGATGTGACATAGGGGTAGCCGCCATGAAACAGTGACAGATAGGTGCCCTGTGTCCCTTCCACTATCACCCTCTCGTTGTTGTGTAGGGCATAGTTAACTGAATTGCTGACATCTTCAATGTAAAGCGACAATTCTGGAATGTCTCTTGCAAGCTTGAGCGTCCGGAGTGCCCTGTCAGCATTAGCCGGGCCAGTTCCAGTACCTGTAGTGCCCACCTTACTCTTAAGGTAGTCTTCGCCCATGTCACGGTCAATATGTATTTGCTCAATAATGCCGCACTGGCTATCCACAAATGTCCTGTCATCTGCTTGAAACTTCACTATTTCATCTAGCAAAACCTGTGGGTTGACAAGCACTCCTGCGCCGACTAAAAGTCTAGTTGTCGGGTTGAGCACGGCACTTGGTAACATGCGCATCTTGTATTCTTTGCCTTCAAAAGTAAAAGTATGGCCTGCATTGGGACCGACGCCTCCTCTGACAGCAATCGTAGGGTTGTCCTTTTTCGCCAAGTATGCTATAATCTTGCCCTTTCCTTCGTCTCCATAGAATCCGCCCACTGTCACAAGGCATGACATAAGGTTCTCTCTTCCTAGTGTAGTTATTTAATTCATCTTAACTCGACCGAGGAGGCATATATAAGAAGAGAAGAAAGGGTAACCAAAAAAGGGATTTTAGATTCCTATACGGAAGGAATATCGACCCAGAAACACAAGTATAAACCGTTGCGTATAGCCAGCCACATAGACTTTCCAAAGGTCAGGACGTTCCTTGAAAGTGTAGCTAGGGGGACCCTGTGAAAATTATCTACTTCTTTCATAATGGCATCTAACGCTCTGCACAGCTGATTCTTATCTCTGTTATGATAATTCCATGCGTGTTGGAGAATACCGATAATGTCTCTTGGAGTGACTGAGCCGCTTACTACATCGGTCACGCCATGAAATGCTTCTTAGGTTATTATTTAGGATTGGGACAATGGCGGGCGATAGTATATGGATGAGTCGAACGACACCTTCCTTTAGCATAGCCTTTGCAATGGAAAATGACGGAATCCCTTCCTTAGCGCATTGGATAAATCAGAGAGAAAGGAGTTTGACAAGATGTTTGACATTCCAAGACTCTATCTCTCAGCTTGCTCCAATTCCGTTCAGTTAGTGCCACTCCATCCTATCATCATCTCAATTCTCTTTCATCATTACAGGCAATTTACCGAATGTCTTTCTGAAGTGGAGAAGGTAGAAGATAGACTCAACAACAGCCACAACTGGGATTGACAGGGAAAGAAGAAGAGGAAGGAAAAGTGTTAGGAAGGGAACAAAATAGAAGATGCAATAATCTGTTTTCTCGCATATAGCTACCTTTTTTTAGCTATATTACCCTGCATAATGTTTAAGAATCAGCTATTCTCACCGATTTCATGCTAAAAGTGCTAAGTTTTTCCAAAAGGAAGATAAAAACTTTTGCACAAACAATTTCTGCTACTACAGCCTTGCTGGTGATACTCACCCTTACTGCAACAACAGGTTTCGTAAGCGTGTGGGCTGCAACGTTGATTGGTACGTCTGGACCAGATACTTTAGCTGGCACGGACAATGACGACAAAATCTTTGGGCGCGGAGGTAATGACAGAATCAGTGATGGGCTTGGAAGTGACCTGATATCGGCTGGAAGTGGAGACGATACTATAGAGTTGGATGGAGTTGGGGGGTACCCCTACAATGCAAGTAGTCAGGATGTAGCTTACGGGGAGAAAGGCAAAGACAATATTATCAGTCATGGTGATACTGGCTTTCTATTGATTTATGGAGGAGATGACGACGACACTGTTGATGGAGGAAGTCAGGGTGCTAGTGGAAGAGTCTATGGAGGAAGCGGGAACGACCAGATTCAAACTGGTGATGCAGATTTTGATGTCTGGGGTGGTCCTGGAGATGATTATCTCAATGGTGCAAGCGAATGTGGTATACGTCATGCGTTTGGAGAATCGGGGAACGACAGAATTATCTCACCAAATGATTTCGCAAGTGGTGGTCCTGGAAATGATTTCATTGAATTTGTGGATTGCCTTGGAGTAGCTTATGGTGATTCTGGAAATGATGAATTAAGAGCAAGCGATGAGTACGACGGTTATGAACTTCACGGCGGCAGTGGAGATGACAAAGTAATAGGAGCAGGGAATAAGGATATACTATTCGGAGAAGACGAAAATGACATATTGACTGGTAGAGGAGGTGCAGATTCATTCTCCTGCGGCCCAGGAGCAGATACTATAACTGACTTTAATGCAGCAGAAGGAGATACTAAGACAGCAGACTGTGAGAACTTCTAAAGTATAGCGTGAGAGGGTGAAGCAGAACTAAAGAAAATGATGATAAGTAACTGAACTTGGTACTACTCCCCCTAAAGAGCGCCGTTGATTATATACCATGCTGGCTGCATTTACATTTAATAATGTCATCTATGAAGGAGAAGGGACTGTATGCTGTGATAACAAAAGAAGGAGAAGAAGAAGAAAGGAAAAAATGGCAGATAGACAGGGTTCAGACAGTCCTTGACAACAGGATACAGAAATTGGATGCGGAGAGAAAACAAATCCGGTCACAAGCTGAATTGGTTGAAAGTCAAGTTACGACTTGGAGTAAAAGACTCTATACTGGAGCTGCCCTTGCGGCGCCACTCATTTTGGGACTGTATTCAGTGGAAGCTTTGAGGGATTTCGTACTGCCATTTCTTGCTGCTGACATAGGTGTTGGTATACTGATGTTTAGAAAATACAATTCCATTCGAGGAGAAATTCACAATCTCATTCTGTCAACAGATACGGCATTCCTTTCAGCGATAACTAAACTGAATTACTTTAGGGATTATTTTGACATGGACACATACTTCCTCGACAAAACCACTGAGGATAAGATTGCCGCCTTTTTCAATTATCATACCTTTGCTTCAATTGCAGCACAAGTTGAATTGATAGAGAACTTTGAAAATATGATAGAATCTAAATATTTTGATAAAATGAAAGAGGATTTACAGGTTCGCTTGCGTGACAAAAAGGAAGCTATGGAGTATGGTATGGAGGTCTACAATAGACAAAAGCCATCCTGGGACAAAAATGGTATCCTGTGGAAAAGCTTGCGCTATATCAATGAAGATTTTTTCAAGTATCACGGATGCAAGATAGACGAAAAAACAGGTGAAATAATAAGATGATTAAGGATTTTTCGAGAGCACCAATAATGATGGATAAAGCTATAAGCTACTGGTATCTTATCTAGTCCTAAATGGAACCGTTAAGCCCTGTTATGTGAAGCCCAAATTTAATTTATTCATCTTGCATTTATTCTAAATAAAGCAAATTTCATAAGATACATTTCTTCCTTAAATCCAGTGTAATTCCAGTAGTATTTGTTAACAACAGTCGATATAA
>DATDKS010000097.1:0-36666 GCA_036519825.1 Nitrososphaera sp.
TGAGTCCTTAATAGCAGCTGGAGTAAAGAGAGTGTATGGTATTTCGGGTGATTCTCTGAATGGAATCACTGATTCCATACGTGAGCATGACAAGGATATTTCCTGGGTTCACGTCCGCCATGAGGAGAGTGCTGCGTTTGCGGCTGGAGCGGAAGCTCACCTTACAGGACATCTTGCTGTCTGTGCAGGAAGCTGCGGTCCAGGAAATACACACCTAGTTAATGGTCTCTACGACTGCTATCGTAGTAGGGTGCCAGTGCTGGCAATTGCAGCACACATCCCAATTATGGAAATTGGTAGTGCATATTTTCAGGAGACTCATCCAGAGCTTCTGTTCAGAGATTGTAGCCAATATTGTGAGATGGTTTCTCATCCTGAGCAGATTCCACGTGTTCTTGAAATTGCAATAAGAACAGCAGTTTCTCTTCGGGGAGTTGCGATTGTCATTCTCCCCGGAGACATTGCACTGCAAGACGCTATTTCGAGTAGGCCATTCATACCTTTTGAACAACCCAAGACAACGATCTGCCCATCTAAAGAAGAAATTGCAAAGCTTGCAGAGGTTCTCAATTCAGCGCAGAAGGTAACCATTCTCGGTGGTGCAGGTTGTGCTGGTGCTCATTCGGAACTGATTCAGGTTGCAGGCCTTCTCCAGGCTCCTATTGTCCACGCAATGCGGGGGAAGGAGTTCATTGAATACGATAACCCATACGATGTAGGTATGACCGGACTGCTAGGCTTTTCATCGGGATACCATGCTATGATGGACTCTGACTTGCTGCTCATGCTTGGCACCGACTTTCCATACCAGCAATTTTACCCGCCTCGTGCCGACATAATTCAAGTCGACATTCGAGGTGAGCAGATAGGTAGACGAACGAAAGTGAACCTTGGGCTCGTGGGTGATATTCATGACACTCTGGTTGCATTGAAACCTTTAATCAAGCAGAAAAGTGATGATAAAGGACACCTAAGGGCATCATTGGATCACTACAAGAAATCTCGAGAGGATTTAGACTCATATGCAGTAGGCGAGCCTGGACGAACTCCAATTCATCCTCAATACGTTGCAAAGATCATTAATGATGTTGCAGCGGACGATGCGATCTTTACGTGCGATGTTGGTACTCCGACGCTTTGGGCAGCCCGATACCTTAAGATGAATGGCAGCCGGAGATTACTGGGATCCTTTTCGCACGGCTCAATGGCAAACGCCCTGCCACAGGCCATTGGAGCCCAAGAAGTTTTTCCCAAACGTCAGGTAATTTGTCTCTCAGGCGATGGTGGGTTTTCGATGCTGATGGGCGACTTTCTTTCACTGAAACAGTTGAAGCTGCCAATAAAGATTATAGTATTTAACAACGGATCCCTGAGTTTTGTCGAACTAGAGATGAAGGCTGCCGGGATACTGACTTACGGCACAAGTCTAGTTGATACCGATTTCTCAAAGCTGGCTGAGGCTCTTGGAATCCTGGGGCTTCGCGCAGAAAGACCGGAACAGGTGAAGCCGATGCTAAATCAAGCTCTAGAACACAACGGTCCGGCATTAGTAGATGTTGTCGTGAATCCTCAGGAATTATTAATACCTCCGACCATTAACCTTGAGCAGATACGAGGTTTTACTCTATACATGATTAAGGCAGTCTTGAATGGCCGTGGAGACGAAATAGTAGACTTGGCTAAGACACACCTGTTTAGGTAAGAGAGCACGAAAACTTTGTTTGGGACTAATTCGAGATGTTCTCTTTTCTGACAAGTTTGTAGCTGAGATATTGAGGTATCCAAAATCTCTGTTGCACCCGCTCTCGCAATTCATGTTCGCTCATTATCTGCGCTACTTTATCCTGCTGTGCCTGAAGTCCGACCCTAACTGCAATTTGAATAGCTACATCTCTCATATTCTCAATCGGCGGCAGCAACTCGGTAGCGGTATTAGCACTATCCAGAGAAATGTGGCCAAGAGCCTCAGCTGCTGCTACCATCATCCTGTCAGTCACTCGTTTTGCATCTGAAGCTGCCACGGCAAGGCCTATAGCTGGAAATATGTAAAAATTGTTGCACTGCGCTATCGTGATTGTCCTGTCTTTTAGTACGACTGGTGGAAACTCTGTACCAGTCGCTACCAAGGCACGGCCATCTGTCCAGTGAATGAGATCTCCTGGGACAGCTTCTGCGCGGTCATATGGATTTGATAGAGGAAAAATAATTGGCCTCTCAACCTTACCGGCCATATCCTTAACTATTGGAGCGGTAAACTGACCAGGCTGGCTTGAAACGCCAATAAGGATTGTAGCCGAAATATTCCCGATAACCTCTGCAAGTTTTATCTGTCCATTATTTAATCTCCATCCGGGCAACAGTTTAGACGACTGTGCGAATTTCTGTTGAACAGGTGTCAAATTTGTTCTATCTGAGTGCAACAATCCCTTACTGTCCAAAAGAAAGAAATGTTTGCGAGCTTCTGTCTCATCCATACCTTCTGTTACCATAGCTTCCAGAATGTACTCGGCAATCCCAGTTCCCGCACTTCCTGCACCTAGAATAACGACCTGCTGATCGGAAAATTTCTTGTTAGTTATTTTCATAGCCTTATATAAGGCCCCTAACGTCACAGCAGCAGTTCCCTGAATATCGTCATTGAACGTACATAGGCTGTCACGATACCTGTCAAGGATTGGACGAGCATGTTGTTTTGCAAAATCTTCCCACTGCAACAAAACATTTGGAAGCTTTCGATTGATGCAAGTTACAAACTTGTCCACAAAATCCCAGTAATCCTGACCTGTTATTCTTTCATGACGCCAGCCTACATATTCTGGATCATTCAGGCGATCCACATTGTTTGTACCTACGTCAAGAACAATTGGAAGAGTCCGCTGAGGATCAATTCCCCCCATTAATGTATAGAGTGAAAGCTTACCAATTGGAATGCCCATTCCGCCGGCTCCCTGATCACCAATTCCTAGTACGCGTTCGCCATCTGTTACCACAATTACATCAACATCAGTATTTGGCCGGTTTTCTATTATCTCATCCATCATGTCTGCTAATGGGTAAGACAAAAACAGACCACGAGGACGGCGATAAATGTGTGAAAAATTAATGCAACCCTGAGCAACCACTGGCGTATAGATGATGGGAGCCATCTCAGCTATATGACGATACAGTAAAGCGTAAAAGAGAGTTTCGTTTGTGTCCTGTAAGGCTCGCAAAAATATATGACGTTCCAAATCGTCATCTTTTCTTTTGTACGCCTCATATGCTCGCACACATTGTAGTTCCAAAGTCTCTATCACCGGAGGAAGTAATCCATGCAGGTCAAATCGAATACGCTCCTCATAGTTAAAGGCCGTGCCCTTGTTTAGCACTGGGTTAGACATCAAATCTTTTCCAGATAATTCTATTTCAATCATCGACTTGAGGTCCTTATCCATCTAACCCACTGGTGCAGGAATACGCCGTTGATGATATCAACTTTTTGGCTATTCTAATCTTACAGCTGAAATATAAGATTATAATGCCTATCGACTCCAATTTTCCAACAAGCCATTAGAAGATTGGAATAGTATTAACCTGAAAATGGTCATAAGCTAACCATACAGAAATTAGAGTGATTGCTCCGGAGGGCTCCGTTATTAATAAGGAAAGACTTGATATAAACATCCTCAATGACATAGCAACAAAAGCCCCCAAATGCGATCAGTCGAACATCAATCATCATCACCATCAATCATCACTATCAGTAACCTGTGAACTCTTCGACTTTGATTCTTTCTTTTGGAATTTCTAAATTCTCTTGAAGCAAAGATTGCATGGCTTTTAGCATGCTAGGCGGACCACAAATATAGAATATTGAATTATTTAGAATGTTAGTGTCTAAGTACTTCAAAATCATTGCTTTATCTATTCGTCCATATTCTCCTTTCCAATCATTTGCAGCTGACGATGATGATTGTTGTTGTTCATCCTCGCTGATAGTATAGATAATATTCAAATTTTTATTTATGTTTGTCCAATTATCAAACTCTTCTTTGAATAAGATGCTATCACGGTTCCTATTGGAATCAAACATTACTATTTTTAATGGCAGCTGCTTGTCTGTAGCATACTTTAACATGCTTCTAAATGGAGTAACACCAATGCCACCAGAAAGAAATACAGCAGGCTTGGAATAATCATCTTCATGTAATACAAATTGTCCCTCTGGACCTCTTACCTTGACTTTTGCGCCTTCCTGTAAAGTTGAAAGTCTCTTTTTGTATGGTGAATCTCTGATTCTAGTGCTAAACATTATAAAATTCTCAGTTGGAGAAGATGAAATAGTGAAATGTCTGATCGGGCCTTTGGGATCATCATAGACCCCTCCTATATCAAAAAAGGCAAATTGCCCTGCAGTATAACTTAACGGTGTTGTTTTGTCTTCTGCGCCTTCTGATCCTGCTCCTCCTCGTTGATCATTTTGTTTACTAAACTTAAACGATGTTACATCAGTTCCTTCAATTTTGTCTTTTTCTAATAATGTTAGCTCAATCTGAGGAGCAGATTTTTTACCTTTACCATGCGTCTTAATTAGTATGCTATTGCCATCCACTTTTACTTCGTAAGCCGGCTCTGGTTCACTTGCAGGAGGGCTTATCACTTCCCCTGTCCTCACATCAAATTTGGAGTTGTGCCATGGACATTCAACTTCGTATCCCTCGAGGGAGCCATCAGCTAGAGGACCACCTTCATGTGTACAAATACTACCTATGGCATAGTATTTGCCCTCAACGTTAGCTACGCAGATATTTTGACCATTAACTTCGACTTCTTTCATTTGTGAAGGTTGAATATCATTTGTATTAGCTACCTTAACAAAATCCTCCTCACTCAACGCTAGATCATTTTCATTATACGGTCCGAAGTCTATATGGTTTTTCATTTAGCTACTTTTGATATCTTTTAGTATTTGGTCAGTCTTTAGTTCTCCTTCCTTAATTGAAGCCTTTATCGTATCTACGGAAAAATCAGCGTTCTCATAGAGGGACGGAAATGGTTCGCTCCTAGTTATGTAATGGACACGTTTTATTTCTGCCCCATGTTTTTCTGATACTTTCTTATATCTTGCACGGATTTTTTCAAACTTCTCTATCTCTTCCTTTTTCTTCGAACTAAATTGATCTTCTAACATCTTATAAAGATCATTAATAAGTCTAAGGTAGTAAGTGATTGCTTTGGACATTTGTACACTGTGAAGAGTTTTGTCGCTGAACATGATATCTCGGGCTCTGTGCTGGACCTCTAGTAGGTTGTCTGGTAGTGTATCACATCTTTTGGGATAATTTTCGACAAGAAAAACCCGTTTGTCCTTAACTGGAGATGCATCTATGACCTCTCTTAAGGGAGTATTGCTTAGCAAACTGCCGTCCCATGCATATACTCCTTCTTCTACTTCGGCCCATGGAAAATAGTACGAGGGATATCCAGTTGCAGCAAGTATATGCTTTGATGTTATTTGTTGTTTGGCACTATCAAAAATCAGCGGTTCTGCAGTCATTACATTAACTGCAGTTATTATAAGACGTGAGTTAGATTTACCATTGGGCCGCAATTTGTCATAATCAATATACTTTTCAGCAGTCTTTACTAAAGGCGAGTGGTCATATAGATACGTCCATTTATTAGGTGTAAAATACTGTGGATCTGTAAATGCAAATTCAGGCCTCCATCTTGGTACAAAGATCTTATCATTTCCATAGATTGCTGAAGTATAAAATGAGATTACCGATTTGACTTGTGAAATATGTGTCATTGTTGAATGGTCGGTGGTTGGTGTTGTCGGTGGTGGAGGTAATGGTGTTAGTGTTGATATTGGATATCTAGCCAACCCTTCCATAAAAGGTGAACTTAGGTTTGCGCTTCTGCTCTCACCTAATTCTAACCAGTATTGTTCTAATGCCTTTTCAGGATGATCTTCTCGCTTACTGCCTGCGATTATAGAAGCATTTAACCCACCAATTGATGTACCAGCAATTATGTCGATTTTTACATTACTTTTTGCAAGTGCTTTGAAGACTCCGCAGCCAAAAGCACCTAAAGAACCTCCGCCCTGAAGTATTAATACATTTTCAATGGTGTTAGACATAGTCGAGTTTTCTGTCTTAGGTTTCATTATTTGCTATCACTCGACATAGTGATTGTGGACCAATTGATCATAGAACCTGACTGATTTAATGTTGGCAAATTCTAACATTCCGTATCTTGACAACTCTCTACCAAAACCACTTTTCTTTACTCCTCCAAATGGAACTCTAGGATCAGAGGCCACTACATTGTTGACAGATACTATGCCTGATTCCACACTATTTGACAATTTCTCTGCCTTATCTAGATCTTGAGTCCAGATACTTGCTCCAAGACCATACTCAGAATCGTTAGCAATTTCGATAGCTTCAACATCATCTCTAGCTACAATAATTGGCGCAACTGGACCAAATACCTCCTCCCGTGCTATTTGCATTTTTGGGTTAACTTTCTTGAGAACCGTTGGTCTATAGAAATAACCTTTCCTTCCTATCTGTTCTCCTCCTGTGAGGACTTCAGCACCTTCTTTCACTGACTCGTTAACCTGCAAATCTATTTTCTTTAAGCCACTAGCGTTTACAAGAGGCCCTATATCTGTATCGTCAGATAGAGGATCTCCCACCTTGAGTTTATCAGTTTTTTGAACAAACTTTTCAATGAATTCGTTTGCCGCATTCTTAACTACAATAAAGCGCTTTGATGCTATGCAGCTCTGACCACAATTAATAAAGCGGCCCTTTATTGCACCTTCGGATGCTTTCTCGATATCGGCATCTTCGCACACTATGAAAGGATCGCTACCTCCCAACTCAAGGACTACTTTCTTTATTTGTGATGTAGCTCTTTGCGCGACTTTTGCACCTACTGGAACGCTTCCTGTAAAGGTTACAGCATTAATATCTGAATCAATCAGTGATTCAGCAACAGTGGAGTCTCCCACTAGAGTTTGAAACACTCCATCTGGTAAGCCTACTCTATTGAAGGTCTTCTCTATTTCAACTCCACATTGCATTGTTGCACTTGCCGGTTTTAATACAATCGTGTTGCCTATCATTAGTGAAGGAGCTGCAAATCTTAATGCCTGCCAGTAAGGAAAATTCCATGGCATTATACTACCTATTACGCCAATAGGCTGAAATCTTATCACAGTTTTCCGGGCATCGGTATTGACAATTTCATCTGTTGAAAGGATCTGTCCATTATCAGCATAATATTCCATCACCCAAGCACATTTTTCAACTTCAGATCGGGCTTCTTTTATTGACTTTCCCATTTCATTTGTAGCGCTCCTAGCAAGGTTCTCCTTATCTTTTCTTAGTTGAGTAGCAAAATCGTGAAGGAGATCGATTCTCTTGCTTGCATCTTTTCTCCAATCTTGGAATGCGATTTGTGCTCGCTTTGCTTTGTCATTTATCTGTTCTTTGGTCATTATTTTGTATTCGTTAAGAACTTCCTCTGTTGCAGGATTTATCGTCTTTACTTTCGCTTCTTTCAAGGATTTATCACTCCTCTACCAAGGATTTTACCTTCTTTTAACATCGTTAATGCTTCCGTTGCTTGATTGAGCTTAAATCGATTCGAGACAAGTGGTTTGATTACTCCTCTTCTTGCTAAGGATACTAATTCTATCATCTCACTTAATGTCCCAGTATATGATCCGATTAATCTGTATGCTCTCGTTGGCATACTTACTAAACTTAATTTTAATTCACCTCCAAAGAGTCCTACCAAAACCAATTTCGCTCTTCTTCTGAGAAATTGAATATCGGACTCTACAGTCTTTGACGCGTTGACAAAGTCTAGCACTGCATCAGCACCCATTTTATCAGTCAAGTCCATGACTGCTTTTACTGGATCTTCTTTTTTAGAATTTATAGTGTTATCTGCGCCATTCTTTTTTGCAGCCCCTAATTTTTCGTCATCTAAATCCATGGCAATTATTTTAGAGCCAGTAACTGCTTTTGCTAATTGTATAGCCATCAAGCCTAATCCTCCTGCACCAACAATAACCACATTATCATTTGGTTTTAAGTTAGCATTCTTTACCGCTCCATATGCTGTAAGCGCAGAACATGATAATGTAGCGCTTGCATCAGTATCCAAATCATCGCCCGTTTTCAATAGATACCTGTAACTTGGTACTAGAACGTACTCTGCATAACCTCCATCAGTATAGACACCTAATGATCTAGGCTTATCACACAAATTCTCTTCCCCAATTCTGCACGCTGGACACCGCCCTTCGCCTATCCAAGGGTAGACGAGAACTTTTTCATTTTTAGTAAATCCTTCTGCTTCTTCACCTAAACTATCCACTATTCCTGCTATCTCGTGTCCAGGAGTTAATGGATACTTTACGCCTCTATCAGTAGTTTTTAAAAATTGTCCTTCAAGACCCTCGTAACCACCTTCCCACAAATGAATATCGCTATGACAGACACCGGATGATTCAACTTTGATGAGAACCTGTGAACCCTTTGGCCGTGGAGTTTCAAATTCTTGTACTTCTAAAGGCGCGTTTGGTTTTACAATTCTTGCAGATTTCATGCCAACATTCCCAAGTTGTTGCTTCTGATGACGTGTCTGCAGTACTCATTCCCGAGTGCCATACATTCTTTCAATTCAATCCTTACGTCTGAACTGTTGCCCTCAAGTGATTTTGAAATTATTTTGTCGTGAAGGCCATGACAAATCATGTCTTGGTTGTTTGAAGCAACCTTATGCAGAATACAATTCTTGCTTTGAATATAGAATGAGTTATCTTTTTCATCTCTTCCTAAAGATGATTCAAACCCCATCTCGTTTGATGCATCATTTATGATCTTTAAAGAATTTTCAAGATCATGAGGATGATTATTTTTATCAATCTTTGCTCCTATACCAGAAGCAATATCTTCTGCTATTGATTCGATAATTTCTCTTGCCTCTCCCTCTCCCTTTTTGTATGCTATTTTATCCAGTACAAGGTTCAAGAACAAATCATATTTTCTTGGAAAGAACTCTCTGCCTTTTTCTGTTAACTCGTATACCTTCTTAGGCCTGCCCATTTTTTCAATCTTAAACTTTGACCTAACGGCGCCCAAAGATTTTAACGATTCCAGATGAACCCTGGCAGCACTTTTCTGTATCTGCAGGGTTTCTGCAACTTCACCACCACTCTTTGAACCCCCTAGCAATAACTCTAGGATCCTTTCCTTTGTCTCTCCTAAAGTCCCTATTTCCTTTTGAATAAAAGCCATTATTAATCATATACTTTAGATATTAATAAGTGTTTATAATACCTAAAGATATAACGACAACTTCGAACAGCTTAAAAAATAATAAGCGTTTAACTATTTTAGATATGTCTAAATAGCTAAAGTATATAAAGAGCTTTCCCATGCGGTAGGTAATGAAAAAGAAGACCAAAAATTCAGTGCACGTCCTTGTAGTTTCCATCGTTGCTGTAGTGGTATCGACAGCATTTGTTGTAAGTCTTCCGACTATCGCTTCCTCAGCTCAAGAAATCAAGGCTGCCAACGAATTTAGCGGAAAGAAGAACAATGACCATTACCAACCAATTTCAACCCAACACGGTGACCTAAGCTCACACATCGCCTATTTTGCAGTAGACAACGACAACCTCAATCAAACCAAGGTTACTGAGCTGAGAATTTCTCTCCATGACCGATGGATAGAGGATATCGTTTGGACAAGGCAATATGTAGTTGCCGCAGCTGCAGCAACCTGATGCATCATTTGCAGCAGAAAGGCTATTGAAGAACCAAGAGGATATTGGCAATGCTATAAAGCCGTTCTATACTGAACAAGCTGGAAATCAGCTGACTTCGCAATTGAAAGACCATATAACTATTGCAGTAAATCTGCGCGAAGCAGCCAAGGCTGGAAACAGCACAGCTTTAGAAGAGACTGAATAGAAGTGGTATGCTAATGCAGATGAGATCACCACATTCCTAAGTACGGCTAATTCAAACTGGACGAAAGACGATATGTTGAACATGCTCAATGAACATTTGTCCCTTACAAAAACAGAAGCCGTTGCCAGACTGACTGGCGACTATGCTACTGATCTGACTACATTTGACGCATTGTACAAGCATGCAATATCCATGGCAGATGAGTTCTCATCCGGAATTGTTAAGCAGTTCCCGGAGCAGCTTGTTTAAGATAAATAGTGATTGAACAAATAAAACCAGAAGGACTTTTTTTTGTCTTAGTACTCATTTTTTCTTTTTCTTTTTCATTCAGAAATTAGAGAAAAATTAGTTAATTGTTCAACGCTAAGTAATCAACGGTAGCATCTGGCTACCCTGCGGCTCAGACTTTTGTATCGCACAAAAAATTAAGTACAAATAATTGTGGAGACTCTGAAACCTATACAATTGTCACTACCTTACTTTTGTAGATGCTTCTCAAACGAATTAAGGAAGGGACATAAGCCCGTTTATGGCCAACAATAATATATTATCAATATCCTTGTACCAAAAAAGAAGGCAAGTTGCTTCTATGCTAGCACAATCAATGACAGAAACTGAAACAACATAACGGTTGACTGTTGACCAGTCCGCAATCAGCAGGGACATCAAGGCTCTGAAAGAAATGTCTCACCAATTTGTTTTTGATTTGGCAATATAAGACTTGGATTATATTCTAAAGACAATGTATTAATGGATTGAGGAAGTGATAAGAAAAGCATAGAAATTCCTGAGATAACACTCCGCTCTATCCCAGATCTGAAACGACTTGCTGCACAGACAACTAAAGGAGAGTGTGTCTTCTGGTCATGTGTCAATATCTTCTATTGAGCGAGTAGTGTCATTGTCAGAGAATTGGTCGTTCTCGTTCTCCTTCTCTCTTATGGTTTAGAGACTCGCTCTCATGCTTGCTGGCTAGCGACGGACTGTGTTCATGCTCTTTTTTCTTCTCTTCTTCCTGTTTAACCCTGTAAGCCTTACCAACTAACCAGTGGTTGTCTGTGAGAATTTTGACAAGGTCAAGTGCAGCTTTATGTGCTGATGATATGGCAGTCGCCTTGGCCTTTTTGTCACCCTGGTTATCTGCCTGTTCAACCATCTTCCAAGCTTCATCAGAAATTGAAGTGAGCCTAGCTAAGCACTTTGTTACTTCCAGGATCACAGTTTCCGCAAAATATTTCTCGAGTATAACTTCGGCATTTTCTCTTATGTATTGATAATCACGACAGATCGTACTTACATCTACATTCAGAATTTCTGCTATTTGGGTCAGGTTCTTGCCTTTACTAACTAACTGCATTACTTGTCCTCGACGCCAATCAATTAGTTCTTGATGTCTTTGCTTTGATTTCTTTTCTTCTTCGATATCTCCGCTCATTTTTTGCATACCTCTGAAAGATAATGTCGGCGGCACTCCAAGCAGCAGTTAGTACAACACCTAGGTGAGTATGATGATATTATTACATCCTCGCTGTTTGTCTTGGAATCATCCATGAACCTTTTTCCCTCTGCAACGATATCCATGTCTGGGTTCTTTGGCTCCCCGATGCCTGCTCTTCTATTCTCTGTTACTCTTGTTGTTGTTTTTTTCTCCCGTTCGTAGTAAATCCCCAATAGCCGTTCAATAAGAGAATTGAAAGAATTCTCCAAGTTACCTAACCTATCCGGCTTCTGGCAGTTTTCTGACGACACTTCGACAGTTCGTGCTGTGCTTAACATGGTATTTGTTTGAAGAAAATATACTCATAGGAACTACAAGGCTTTGAACAAGCGCTGGCGCAAACTTCCAAGTTGTGAAAGAACATAGAATGGCATACCAGCAATTGATTGGTAAACAGGCAACATGCTTGTGTCCGCTAGAACGAGATCTGCAGGTATTATTTGTATACGTTCAATGTCAGGGGAATAATCTCCTTATCACCTTCACCAACTGGATCATCTATATAGAACAATATTTCAAATGCGAAGTCACTTCGCATATCTTCAATCCCGTCATTGTAAAATTGGTAAACAGAAATGGTCGTTGCACTTATTCTTTCAGGATTTTCCCCTCACCCCAACCCAATATCTTTATGAAATACGTGGTAACTTCCCGTTTGCGTTTTAGAACACTATTCTCTTAGCAGGTTTTTACTCTTTTCATACTTTTTAGCTAAAGCTGTTAGCTTGTTGTATGAATGGGCTTTTGTGTATATTCCTAATTTTGTCATTTGATTGCATGTGCGTGCTCAATTCTTGCATGAAGTTGAGCGTGAATTTTTGGGGGTTTGCATGGCTTATGCAATTTTTTTCTAAAACAGCAAAGAATCATGAGGGCCAACACACACAAAATAGACCTCTCATCAGAGAGACATGAAAATAGGAAGGTTGCCAAGGTTCCCCTTGTCCTGATCTTGAACGGGCTAGTCAGGATTAGATTCCTGCATTTGAGCGGGTTCTAATTTTGGCTTATTTCTCGGTCTGGATACCAATCGCTGTTAGAACTCCCAGTACATTAAATTCGAAGTACCAAACACTTTAGCGACAATCTTAAACTCCGTTGATACTACTACTATCCGGCTTGTAAATATCAAGATAGACTTTGTCACCCACCTTGATATTCATATCCTCATACTCACGCATCGAAAGCTTAACTGTAGGAAATTCCGTTTGACCCCCTCCACCTACTCCTCCTAGGCCCGGAACACCTGCCATTATCTTAGGCATATTCTTCATAAGGTCTTCAATAGAATTGAACGCACCTACGCCGGGCCCAAATTGACCCTGTATCTTCTTTTCTTCGGGCCTATACTCTTTATCATCAGTGAACGTAACATACACATAGTGGGACCCCTCTTGGGGCGATTCGATCTTTGCAACGATGTATTCTTTTCTCATTCGGATACACTTTCACTGAGTAACTATTACTTATCTGCATATCATATGTCCTCATCTGGTCGCTTCACTACCGGGAAAGTCAAAATTTCTCTTGCGTTTATGTATTCGTAATGAGATTTAGACAACTTACTGCCTGCTGTCATAATATGTAGAGAATAATACCGAATTTCAATCAAAGCTGACTTCTGCAAGACCCGACAAATGGGTTAACTCAGCTGCAAGCATAACCCTGAAGGAAGGGATTCGAAAGTTTCATTCACGATTGACGACAAAAAATTTTGACTGCGATGCACGAGTAGCCAACAAAGACAAGGAGTGGAAGTTAACGGTAGACGTTTCAAGATTATCGATGAAAATACAAATGGAGCCGGGACTTGATTGTAGAGGAGCTTACACCCTTTTACATCCTGCTAATTGAAAGTATATAATCCCCGTTGTTAAATTCGTAAAACTGAAGTAAGGGCGAATGTCGAAGTCTTTATAGGCAGTAATCTGTAAACATACGAGGAATAGTAAATTTAATCAGTTAATGAATCCAAGGAATAACGATAGATAAAGAACAGCAGATAGATCCAACAAACATTGGTAGAAGATATAGACGATTTTAAAAGCTCATGTTATGATTCGCATACAAAACAGATATGATCTGTTTAAATATGTTCTATTCATTTACTGCAATTGATAGTTGTCTTCTACTACCAGTAACGTCAAGATTAGAATCCTGGTGGTAGACGATGAGCCAGATATTCTCTTGGCCCTGAGTTCCATTTTACGGAGTCGAGGTCACTATGTCAAAACATTTGATAAGACGGCGTCAGCTTTGGAACATCTTGTAAGCGAAGCTGCTCAATATGACTTGGTAATTACCGATCATAGAATGCCTGGTGGAATAACCGGCATAGATTTGGCCAAGATAGTCAAGAAATATGCAAGTAAAACAAAGGTCTTTCTGATGACCGCTTTTGATATATCCTCCTCACCAGAATTTATCGAAGCATTGGAATCAAAAATAGTAGACGAAGTCCTTCAAAAACCTATTCCAAATGATAAGTTAATTGCTATTATTGAAAAGAACTTCTTGCATAATAATCATTAGCCGTTGATACTACTATTTTCCGCTGCTTAAATTGGTCTATATACTAAGGTAGCTAACGTTAGTCGTGATCACACTCTATTATAACGCCAAGGAAGTACAACAATGAAGAGCTATGATGGCTTTTCTAACCAGGACGATGATGGATATAGCATAGTAAATGCAGATCCTGCCACAATTCTAAATACCATCAAAGCTTCTAACTATGGAGATCACAACCTTGTCGTATATCCCTGTCTTGGGCAATTTGAAGAATTTTATGTTGAATGCTGCAAAGATTCCATTTTAGAGAGAAATGAAATATTCGTTCTTGTCACGA
Source organism: Nitrososphaera sp. (assembly GCA_036519825.1). Lineage (GTDB taxonomy): Archaea > Thermoproteota > Nitrososphaeria > Nitrososphaerales > Nitrososphaeraceae > Nitrososphaera. Next base: position 14,327 of record DATDKS010000097.1, read on the forward strand.
ACTATCAGGAGGTTTCTGCAGTCAGAAAAAAGATGAACATAGCAGGAATTGATGCGGCAAGATATGAAAATAATGAGACCCTGATAATCATTGATTCAGAAAAAGCATACCAGCCAAATTTGGAAAGCGAAAAATATCATATCAATATCTTAATTAGCATGATGATAAACCAGGTCAAATTACTTGATAAAGAAGGGATCACATTGGTCAGTGATCTAGGTACATTTATCCTAAACAAGAGGATAGCGGACCTCCTCTCATATGAACTATCCATGCCCCTCAGATTCGATTCAAATGTTAGACCCTTTTGTTTCTATCATAGGGACGATTTTAATGCACTAAGAGAAGATGAAAAGAAAAGAATATGCGGCCATCATTTGAACAATTTGATTGTATCTTAGCAATAAAAAATGTAGTATCCAGTCCGACCAATCCTCCTTCTCCTCCTCCTTCTTCTCTTGTCTGTCAATTTTAAATTTAGAAGAGCCTCACCGTGGATCACACGCTTACCCTTTCATTACTCGAAGTAATGTGGTTAAAGCGGCCCACAATTACCAATTTAATTCCCGACAGGTATTTTTACATCTTTGACTATTGATCGCTGTACAGAGTTGCATATGGATGAAGTACCATATAGCCAGGAAACTTGGGTCGGGGGGGTTTGGTAATGTGTATGAAGTGCAGGCCAGTGACGGCAACACTTATGCTATGAAGTTACTAAGAGATTTTGGTGTAATCAACAAGCAAAGGTTTGAGACCGAGATCAAGATACTTGCTCAGCTAAATCATGCAAACATCGTAAAGATCATTGAATGGAACCTTGGTGGTGATCCTCCTGATTTCAGCCCATGGTATACCATGGAGTATCTTCGTGGTGGCTCCCTTAGGGAGCACATGGATGACAAATTCAAAGGAGATTATGTATTTCAAAGAAACTGGAGCATCAATACAGTAATTCTACCTGCTTGCCATGCACTTGCCCAAGCTCATAGTGCAGGAATATACCATCGAGACTTGAAGCCTGATAATATCATATACACGAGTAGCGACAGGGCCCAAATAAAAATAACTGACTGGGGTCTTGGCAGAGATATTGGAAGAAAGTCAATTGCTCTCACAGCGTCAGCAGGGCAGATAGGAGGAACGCCAGGTTACTGTGCACCTGAACAGTGGTTTACGCTTGATACGATAGATGGACGGGCAGACATCTACTCTTTAGGAGTCATATTCTATGAAATGATGACAGGAAGGAGACCGCGTATGTATGATCAAGGAGATAACAGCTTGAAAAGATCAAAAGTTGTAGATATTCCTTCTAAGTACCACCCTACCATAACTAAAGAACTCGACAGATGCATACTCAAGATGCTTGAGCTGGAGGCCGAAAATCGGTATCAGTCGGTATGGCAGCTAATATCTGAAATTGAATCATTTCCTGATGCTAGATATTATTACTAACACTCAAGGCTTACACAATATTTCCATCTATTACTACTATTGATCTATTCAGCCCTGGACACATGTTACTTCATGTTATGTTTTATAACAACGATGCAAAGAAGATCTTACCTTGGTGAAATAGGAGATCCTATCTTTTAGATAAGTGCCCTTTTCCGATCTCTTCGTGCTGGTAGCCATCGTCAATTTTAATCTATAGTTTTTTAGCGAAACATATAGTTGTTTATCTAATAATACGTAGCTATGCGATAAGATTATGCCGTTTTATTTTTGGCAATATCTTGTGCAAAATGATCGCTTCATGGTCCGCTGAAACATCAAATGAAACCATTAGAAGCGAGTAGTCTTCTTGAGACAAAGCGATAGACGCCCTCTTTACTTTCTCGTATAGTGCAAAAGTGTAAATGGTTTTGCCCAGCTTTTGCTCATAATCTTCTCTAGTCTTCATTCTTAAAACCGCCTTTATTATATTGGCTTCTATTTCTTCTCTAGTTAAAAGCACTTCCACTCCTGCTTTAAATTCTGCTGCAACTAGCTTGCCCATCTTGTTTGCTATTCCTACATAGCGAATCGAGCTATCTAGCTCCAGTATTTCGTTGCAAATCATTTGCTCATTAAGCATTGCTCAGAGTAACATATAGTTAGCATGATTTTAGTATTTTAGCAGACAGCCAGAGTATGCCATAACCGTTTATCTCGATATGCAGAAGACAACAAAAGATAACAACTATTTCAGTTTCTTTATTGAAGGAATCTCTTAAAAGGAAAGCCAAATGTGAAGGCCCATAATTATGGACTCCATTCACATCGTTATATTTATACTTCCTGTGAAGAGAGGCTTTTTCCGACATATCTGGCCTAGTAATAGCATATTAAGACTTTCAGTATAATCATAATACAAAAGATTTAGACTATTCTAAAAGGTAACAAACCTTTATTGTACATCCTGACGACTCTCATCTATTAACCGAAAAAATCTGAATTACTGCGATAGTGGTTTGAAAGCGAGACTGAATGAGAATGTTGCACCCCCACCGCTACTACTCCTGCCGCCATCTATTCTTCCTTTTCTTCGGCTTACTCGGTTGTTCTTTGCCCAAATTTCGCCGCCATGCGCTTCTATGATGCTTTTGGAAATGAATAGACCTATACCTGTACCTTTCTCTGATTTACTGGCAAACTTTGTAAATAATCTTGGCATTATCGATGGATCAATACCTGGACCTTCATCCTTTACGCTTACAATGACTTGATTGTTGTCTTCTATTTTTTTGCTCTGTCTTTTCCTTAGCTGGACTAATATCCTTCCAGCTTTTGTAAACTTTATAGCATTATTCAACAAATTAGATATAACCTGTATTATCCTATTCTTGTCTGCAATGACCCAAATTTCGCCGCCGCTTCTGTAATTTAGCTTTATTCGGGCGTCCCCTTTTAGCTGGGTGCTGAAGTCCTGCAAGAGATGAAGAATGAGATCGTTTAGGTTAAAAGATTCCTTGTGGATTTTCAAGTTCCCACCTTCTATTCTTGTTACATCAAGCATAGCTTCTTGGAGATGTTCCAATCGTTTTGCGTTCCTCAATATTACGTCTAGAAATCTAGTTTGTGTTGAATCAGAGATCTGGTCTTTCAAAATTTGTGCAAGACTTAAAATAGGCTGAATTGGAGTGCGCAGCTCGTGGGCAGCAATGTCAATAAATTCTTGCTTCATCCTCTCGTGTAATTTGAGCTGCTTATAAAGCTGGCTTGTGTGGTCGTACAGTTCTGTCTGGTTCCAAAGGCTTTCAAAAATGGAAGCATATGATAGGACTGTTGCCTTACTGTTTGAATAAGTAGCCAACCCGATAGCCTCAAGGGATGTCTCCTTTGAATCACTCTTCAATTCGGCGGAGAGCAATGTCTTCTTGTCGACTATCAATACTGAGACTTTTGTATGTAACGGCTCCGGAATGTTCCTTATCTCTATTCTGATCTTACCCTCTCTTTTTAGCTTATCAATTATATTCCTAACATAATCATCAAATGGTGACAATACTCTTACCTTTAGACGCTTAGATTTGGCGGTCCTTATGAGAAGGTCAACTGCTCCCACTTTTTCCTGACGTCTGAATGCATTAGATGTTGAGAAAATGACAAGGATTTCTTCACTTGCCGACTTGATCAATTCAAGGGTGCGCTCCAGAGCGACGTTGGGTTCTCTAATTGTCTCAATAACTTCTGGCTCAATACCTTCCTCTATCTCTCTGATTCTCTGTTCTGCAGGAATAGCTTTACTCCACAAAGTTTCAAAGAAGTATTGTTGCTGCTCTACAAAGATTCTTACAGTGCTTTCTAGTGCGTGGGGTAGTCCATGTTCTCGCCTAAATGCATGAGTAGTTAATATCCTTCCATCAGCTATGCCAAGATAGCCCCTAAGCCCATCCAAATGCCGCAGCTCTTGAAATTTCATCAGCTTCTTACAAGCTATGAGATTTTCCTCAGTGATCTCTGTAATCGACCTTTGTCTAACTCCCCGAATATGTAGCTCGACGTACTTTTGCATAATCTGCTCATTTGCTGTAATTATTAAGGGACCATAGCGATCGCCACAAAGGTCTAATGTTTCATTCACAGTAGAAAGTCGGTGCAATGCCCAGTTTTTGACATTCTCTTCACCGTATATGACCTCCGTCTTTTCCTCATAAAGAGAAGAATCAACACCTCCCGCATTATGATCATCTGGTAGCGAAGAAGATGATGTGGCTGCTGATGCCAAGACCGACTTTCTTTGTTCTTTGTCTTTGATGTGTTCAGGTTTGGCCCATTTCTTCTCTGATCCAATTGCATACTTGGCCGGTTTCCTGTCGCTGATTGCTAGGTGGCCTCTGTTTGTTTTTTGTTCCCTCGCCATTCCTTCGCCTTAATGACGCCGCTGCATTGTTGCTAATAAGGGTTACGCACTCAGAGTTATTTACCATAATAGGAAGATAAAAAAATATAATTATCTAAGATACAACACCGAGAAGTCGTCAACACAAATTCGTATAAAAATCATAAAGACTGGTAACAAAATAAAACATGATTATTTTCTCACCATTAAATACGGATGCAGAGTGAATATATGCTAAAAGAGCTTTCAGCTTAGTGACTAATTTGACTATTGACTGTCTATTCCGCTGACTTCTCTTGGTGCGACCTTTGGTCGATAAAAGTCGATAAAAGAAGAAGATATCTCCCTCCTCAAGTATGTAAGATGAAATGTAATCTTGGTTTTGCGTTCCATTCGCGGATTTTCTAATTTGATTCACATCTGACAGAAGATCATCTGGAGCAGACATAGTCTTTTTGCCCTACTCTTGGCTGCTCAGTAGACATGTTTGATGTCGCCTTCATTCAATCCGTATACTTGGTTATTTTTGCATAAGAGAAAAGTTATTTGTTGATTTATTTGGGTGGCAGCAGACAACCTGGATCGGTCAGTCGAGCTAATTGGCAATCAACTTTAAATCTTTCAAGTGGTCTTTTGGCCAGTTTGAAAGGTCTAGCTATACGTCCAAGCAGTTAAAAAACATTTATGAATTATAAAATGTATTAATTTCACTGAGAATGATCGGACAGTGTGAGCAGTGCGGACTGACAAATGTTGAAGTAAAGCCCACTAAAACTGAAAACAATATAACCAAAACCTTATGCAATCAATGCAGGCCTGCAGATGGAGCATATGGTTATTGAGATCCATCAAAACTTAAGATTGAAGTGTAACTTGTCTAGTCAATCCTGCAGACAATTCCATAAGTTATATCATTGAGTTATATAGGCGCAGAGAAAGACGAAGCGGGGACATAATGTGGGTGGACGGTCCGCTGCCCGCCTTGAAATCTAGAGATGGTGAGAATAAGTGCGGAGACTCCGAATTTGACCCACTTCTTTTGACTCTAAATATTTTCTCCTCCGCGCCTTACCTAAATAAAGGGCAGTTTCGAATTTGAAACGCATTCTATCTGACTATTTTTCCAAAATTAAAACACAGCTTTTTTTAACTTAGAACCGCAATTAGGGCATGCTGCCTGGTTATGCCTTGTTCCGCAGTTTATGCAGTAATAGTTGACACTTTGGTTTCTAGGGCCAGAAGCCGATCCAAAAAAGCTCCAGGCGTTAAGACCCATTTTTCTCATCTGTCTCTGGCGGATGAAGTAGTTGATGCTAAGGAAGACAGCTATTATTGCAATGATGTCGAATGGGAACGGAAGGAGAAAAGCAAGGGCAAGGCTGATAGCCATAGAAATAGCTATCCACATCAATTGAACTTTTAAAAATCTTTTAGTATTAGAATCCAACGGCTATCTATAGTCGTTCTATCTAAAAGAGTTTTTGTAGGCTTAGCATAAACGTCGTTGCCATGGGCTAAGCTAAACGCCATACCATTCAAATTAGGCTCATTAAAATAAGTTGGAAATGCTCGTCTTCAACCGACGCGTAGACCAGGCGATTATCACCATTTTTGTCGCAGCGCGTGACTGATCACTATGGCGGTCGCATCCAGCACGAGATGCGCAAATGCCATCGTTTTTGAACCACTGGGTCAATAACAGTTTTTTGATGGATTTTGGAATGTTATTAGGTAGTTGCTTAACCGATGTCTTTAAAATTGCGTCTTCTTTCTATAATGGAAGTGAAATTCCTCTTCGTATCTCCTGAAGCCTTGAGTGTTGATCTTGCATATGTCTTGCGTCAGGAAGGCAATGATGTTAAGTTCTATATTCAGAGTGTGACAGAAAGAGACGTCGGCGACGGCTTTGTAGACAAGGCAGATTCGTGGGAAGACCAGGCAGACTGGGCAGATGTTGTTGTTTTTGATGACATTGGATTTGGCAAGATCGCGGACAAACTAAGAGCTGAAGGCAAGAAGGTAATAGGAGGAAGCTCATACACAGACAAGCTTGAAATTGAAAGAGAATTCGGCCAGCAAGAGCTAGCAAGGGCTGGAGTCTCGGTCCTTCCAAGCTGGAACTTTTCAGATTTTGACGAGGCCGTTCGATTTGTTCATGAAAATTCCGGCCGATATGTGATAAAGCCAAGTGGGAAAGCGCAGAGCGAAAAAGAGTTGCTCTTTGTCGGTCAAGAGGCCGACGGCTTTGACGTGATCAATGTCCTAGCGCATTACAAAAAGAATTGGTCAAATAAGATAAAGGCATTTCAATTACAACAGTACTCATCTGGCGTGGAGGTGGCCGTAGGGGGATTCTTTAATGGAAAAGAATTCATTCGGCCTGTTAACATAAACTTTGAGCATAAGCGATTATTTCCCGGAAACATTGGTCCCAGCACGGGGGAGATGGGTACCCTTATGCTATGGATCCAGAAAAGCAGGATTTTTGAACTCACACTTGAGAAAATAAAACAAAATCTTGCCGCATCCGGCTATATTGGATATATCGATGTCAACTGTATCGCAAACGGGACCGGCATATATCCGCTAGAGTTCACATCAAGGTTCGGATATCCCACACTGTCTATCCACATGGAAGGAATTACCAGCAAATGGGGTAAGTTCTTACATTCTGTTTCATCTGGAGAAAAAGCTGAATTAAAGACAAAAAGCGGATTTCAGGTCGGGGTTGTAATTGCTGTCCCGCCATTTCCATTCAACGATGATAGAACGTTCAGAAAGTTTTCAGAAGAAGCTACTATACTTTTCAAAACTCAGAACCTAGACGGCATTCACCTGGGAGAGGTGAAGAGAGAAGGCAATGATTGGCACATCGCTGGGAGATCAGGATATTCCCTTGTCGTGACAGGTTCTGGAACTACCACAGCAGACGCAAGCAAACAGGCGTACGAGAGGGTAGCCAACATCATGATACCAAATATGTTTTACAGGACAGACATCGGAAGTGGATGGATTCGAGACAGCGACCTGTTGCTTTCATATGGTTATTTGCAATGAAAAATACAGGTAAAGCGCTTAAACGAAGCTTGAGTTCAAAGATAAGAAGCAGCAAAGGTGCGTGGTGATGGCGATCCTGATATTGAAAGATAGGCGAGAGCAGTTAGAGATATGTGCTTAATAGGATCATTCCAACGCCGAGGGATTGATAGCGTCTCCTGGTTTGAAAACCAATGGATTAATAAAATAAACTGAATGTTCGCCAACCTGATTCTACCTCAATTTTTCGTGGCTTTTATTAGAAATTCTCCAAGGCTCAGCGGTGCGCCGCAACCAGTACAGCGGTTGCTCGACTGACTCAAAATCTCCTTTACAGAGCGCAGCACTTTCATCTTGTATACTATGGAACTGCATTTGTCACATACAATGCTTACAAACATGCACCAATAATTCACTCATAAGATAATATGGGTACTCTGAATGAATCTTTACAAGATAAGTAGATAGTATTAGCTAGCTAGACAATCATGTTAGCAATAAAGTGTAACAGTGTTGACTACAAACTTTTAGTATCCGGAAACGATTCTAATGCGAATTCTTAGAATAATATGGAAGTGCGGTGGCCATGCTTGCAGAAATCTGACGCTTAGCTTCATTCAGAATCTCTAAGATCAAGACAATATACGGATATACATCTGACATTAACGGATCCAGTCCTACCTCCAAGTATTAGTTGAAAGAGTATTGATGGCGGCGAAGAACAAGGTAGAAATATCTACAAGACTAAAAAAGGGAAAGCAAGTTCTGAAGCTATAAGCTTGAAAGACTTCTTCCTAAAATCCCCTCAAGGTAATAGCAGTATCCTCACTACCCCCTTAGACAGCCCAAGATAAAGCCTGCAGCAAAACTGCCAGACAGTGGGAGTCCAAAGTTCATCATGGTCGGCACTACTTGGCTATCCATCACAGTAGAGGCATAGCTTGCGCTGCCTACGGAAAAATCTGAAATTGCCTTGTTTGATACAGTTGCGATTTTCTCCCAGTCAACGCTTACCAAACCCTTATAGTTTAAGTATGCCAAGCTTCCTAAAAAAAGGCCGGCAATCCCAAGTATTATCTTTATTCCCTTTTTCACAGCATATCCGATCAAGAACCCAGCTATACCGCCTGAAGAGACAGAAGTCAGCATGAAGCCAATATCATATGCCAAGTCAGTTTCTTATCCTTGGAACTATTGAAAAGAACGAGTGACAAATAGCCAAGACAACTATGTCTATCATACATGACAGGAGTGCATTTGAAAATATTACCCTGGCAAGGTCAGAAAAGCTATATAAAAATAAAAAATTCTACGGTGCCCTATTTGCCCAAGTCACAACTGTAAATGTGCTTACTGCGGAGCCCACGACTCCGGCCAAAATAGATCCAAGTATGGCTTGGTTCACCACGATTTCAGGCAGTACGCTGCCCAGCCACGCCACCGCATTTGGCACCATTATATAACCCGCACAACCTATAGTAAAGCCAAGTGCCCAGAAAATAAGGATCGCTATCCCTCTGGACAATCTCTACACCTCTGGAACATGCGGTTCGTATATGACTAGTATATGATTCATCGTTGTGAACTATGCAGAGTCTTAATAACATTGATGGTTAATTTTTCTCGCGGGCAGGTTAATCACTTAAGCTGCGCTACAAAAGCGCAACTTGAGAAATGTTCTATGAAATTTTTATTGCCTCAGGTAGTACAAATGATTATTTAGATCTAGGTTAAATTTATGAAACATTAGAGTATAAGTTGGATACTCGATATTTCTACAAGGAAATGGTTTACAGAATCTTTTCAGGAGATTCAGTTAGAAGTATATTTGGTGTGCCTATCCCGCACGAGCATTTACACTTCCGTTTCGTAATCAGAGGAGCGCTAGGCGGGATATCTCGGAGTCGATAGGAATGGAAACAGGAGTCGCTGTGTTTGCTAATAGTAATAACCATAGTGTCAAGCCGTCGTGTCCTGAATGCAGCTCACATCTTATATTTGACGGATATCACGGCGAATATATATGCCAATCATGCGGATATGTAGTGCTTGAGAAGCTGGATTACTGCGGACATGAGACTCATTCTAACAATTCTGATGAAAGACTGAGAAACTTGCGTGGTAGCGGGCAAACGAGCTCTCTACTGATGAACTATGGACTGCAAACAGAAATTAGCTTGTCAGATAAAGACTACAACGGCAAACCGATCAATTTCGCCAATGCCGAACGCATTGCATGTGTACGAAAGTTGCACGCTAGGCTAAAGGCCTCGTCAGAGGAAAGGAGGATTACTAGGGTGCTCTCTGTTATAGACAAAATATGTTCAAAGTTGCTGCTCCCCCGGTCGCTATCTGAGACCGCTGCCAAGATATATAGGAGCTATTCCTCAAAAAACAATACTAAGGGTATGTCGGTTAATGGGAATGCCATCGCAGCGGTGTACCTTGCATGCAAGCAGTCGTGTATTGCAAGAGGGTTGGAAGAGGTCGTTGACTCTACAGATTTTTGCAGCAATAAAAGGTCCTCTCTGAGGATAGCGTTTCGGTGTTACAAAAGGATGGCAATGAGCATGACAAGTGCTGTAGAATCGAACATCAGGAACAGCCTTAGCTCAACATTTGATCACGTCATACCTCTAGACAAATACATTGCGAAAATTTCAAACAGGGCGAGGATTGATTGGCGCATACAAAAACTAGCCTTGGAAATTGCACGCCAGACTGAGAACAATATACTCCTGTCTGGTAAAGACCCGGTCGGAATTGCATCAGCCTACTTGTATATATCCGCCTGTCTTTGCGGCTACCACATGTACCTTACAGACATTGCCAATTTTTCACAAGTTACAGAGATCACCATCAGGACAAGATGCAAGGAAATTCTGTCTAGCTTCAACCTAGAGGTGCGGGTAAGAGCGGCTGGATCCGGTACTAACGCATGTAGTACTAAATGAATTTTTTATAGTCTTTAAAACCGAGGTTTGAGCCCGCATGCTAAGCTGAGCTAATATGCCATAATTAACCTTGGAATGCCTGTTCCATAATGGGTTGAGAAACCATAGTTACAGGGTCTACTTGCAATGCTATTTCTTACTGCTTGTAAAACTATTTTAGAAGCTTACGTGAGCAGAAGTGCAGTTGGACAGTTTGTATAACTAAGCAAGATGGGCGACTGGAAGACAAACATGAATATAGCTATTGCTACGGAAGATGACTTTGCAAAGTCCTGTAGGTATTTCTTTAGATCACTATAGCGATTTCTGATCGTAACTTCTGTCACACCAGCGGCAATCGAAAGTTCCTTCTGTGTTTTGATTTCCCCTCCCTGGAGACAAGCAATATAAAGCACGGTGGCCGCAATACCCATCGGGCCTTTGCCTGCAGATACCTGCATTGCAACAACTTGACGCATGATCTTTACTGCCATCCTCTTGGTCTTTTCGCTAAGGCCGACCTTGTTAGCAATACGTGTTATGCACCTGATGTGGTCTACTGCAGGAATCTTGGGATCAAATGTGTGCACAAGGAGCCTGTAGTCTCGTGAAATCTTCTTTCGTGGGACATTGCTGGCAGACGAGACTTCGTTTAGGGTCCTTGGCGTCTCTAATTCGCGGCAGGCAAGGTATACTGAAGCAGCAAGGACGGAAGATACTGTCCTTCCTTTTATCAGGTTAATCCTGGCGGCTTTTCTGTAAAAATAGGCTGATTTTTCTACTATTGTGTCGGGCAATCCCAAGCTTTCCTTCAGGTGCTCAAGGGCCGGCAGTGCCTGCTTCAGGCTCCTGTCGTTTGCCGTTTGTATTCTAAAATCCCAGATCCGTATTCTGTCAAAATTAATACCGCTCTCCTTCGAGTCTCTACCGTTTCCTATTGTTGTGAGTAATCCTTTGTTATATCGAGCAAGCGAAGTTGCGCCGCCAACGCGGCATCGGTTGTAGAAGTCGTCAACGCTAAACGCTCGCCATTCTTGTATGGCTGAGCCTTCTAGCCTATCAACTACTACGCCGCACCGGCTACAAATAACTTCGCCACATTCATGATCCGTTACCACAACCTCGCTTCTGCATGCGGAGCACATAAGTGGTCCTTGCATTAAGGTATTTCATATAAGAAACCAGACACCTATAAACCCTTATCTCAGGCTAAAAACGAATTTGCAATAATGTGTGCTATCAAAATGAGTCACCCTCTATCATAATTAGGATCTTATTCATGTTGATGTGCCCTAGAAAGGCTGGATCATATTTGAAAATCAATCAGCGTTTCGATTTTTGACTTTGACAAATATGGTTATATCCCCTAATCAGCTGCTAGCACACATGGCATGAATCTTTCAGAATTCAGCTTTATGCTTTTTAAGATAACCTATTTTACTTGAGCTAACAGTTATCTCAACAATTGTCGTTAGGCTGAACTTTAGCATTTCTCGGTCATATTTTACGACAGGATGCCAGAACGCTTCTTTCTTTTGTCACATTAAGGCCTACGACGCCCTGGAAGGCCATGCATAGATCTATTAATCAATCTTACATTCTGCGATGCGGATGTTGGGCAATTGCCTCCCAATGTCCTAATGTCCCTCGCCTCATAGTTCTTTTAAAAAATTTTTGCTATCTGCAGCGGCCGATTTGTATAATCTTGCAAACTCAAGTCAGTTCAACACTACAACTTATATTGTGCAGATCATAAATATCAATATGACGCTGAATGATTCCCTCGAGAACGGGGTTGATTCATTAAGATTTAAAGATGTGGAGTTTACTCAAATAAGGTATACTGATATCCTTGGTAGGTTTTTAGCAAAGTATATCGTCAGTGACGTCGGGGATCCATCTGAATATATACAAGATGGAATAGCCCTGGATGGCTCCTCAGTTACGGGTTTCTCAAAGATAAACGAATCTGACCTTTTGCTTATTCCTGACAGATCAACCCTACGGCTAATGCCGTTGCCAAATTACAAAGTCGCTACCGTAATAGCAGACGTTTATGAGGGATTTGGCAACGGAAGGCTCGTCAGAGACCCACGATATGTCTCCCAGGCTCTAGAGGAGGGAATGAGGGAAGAAGGACTGATTTGTCAAACGGGTCCTGAAGTCGAGTGCTTTGTTTTTGAGGACATTCTCTTCGGCGGTAACGGACGACTCGAAATCCAATCGTCAGAAATGTCTGGAAAGTACCCGATCCGGAGAAAGCACGGCTATGACGCACCTCCATTCCAAGACTCATTACTGGAGCTACGTTTCGAAGTTGCCCAGGTCCTGAAGAAGAACTACTCAATTAAGGTCACCAGCCTTAACCATGAAGTGGCAAGCAGTGGCCAGATAGAGATTAACTTTATTCATAGCACACTAACAAAGGCGGCGGACAATGTACAGATATACAAGGACGTTGTCCGGAGCTTAGCCAAAAAACATGGTAAAGTTGCAAATTTTATGCCGAAGCCAATCTATGATGACAGTAATCCAAGGAGCAGCGAAGGCGATAATGGTTCTGGTATGCATGTAAGCGTGAGCCTGTGGTCAGGGGGAAGCAACATATTTTATGACCCCGACGACCACTACGCGGAGCTAAGCCAGATTGGACGATACTTTATGGGAGGAGTGCTAAAACATGCGTCCTCGCTGGCTGCGTTGGTGGCCCCAACTGTAAATTCATACCACCGGCTGGTTCCAGGTTTTGAAGCGCCAGTGTATGCTGCCTGGTCGAGGGGGAATAGGTCGGCCGTTTTGAGGGTACCCGTGAACGAGAGGAATACTGGGAAATCAAAGCGAATCGAGTTCAGGGCTCCTGACCCCTCTGCTAATCCTTACATTGCATTTTCGGCTACTGTTGCTGCTGGACTGGATGGCATTAGGGAAAAGACAGATCCGGGTGATCCAATTAATGAAGACATTTATAGTATGTCTGATTCAGCACGGACCGCTTTAGGAATAAAGACACTTCCCCGCACACTGCAGGATTCAATTGACGCGCTAAAAAGTGATCAAGGGTACCTCAAACCATACTTTTCCAATGAACTTATAGACAGTTATATCGAACTCAAATGTAAGGAGATAGCATTTGCGACCGGTTCTAAAGAGCGCCAATTCATGCTTTACTATGACACCTAGGTTGCTGGGTTCCTTTCTGAGAGCTTTAGAAGGAACAGATTGCTATTCGTGAATCGTTGGTATTAGTTCTTATCCATATTGTGGCCTAGACACCGATCTAAAATAGTTCGCTTGATAAGCCCGAGCAGAGCAACTGGAAAATAAGGCTCACTGAGGATGCTCTTCTGATACTATGCCCTTCCTCCCAACTTCTTTCTTGCTCGTGGATTAAAGAGCATACATATTGGGACTCGAGCCTACAATTTTCTTATTATTGTCATGCAAGGACAAAAGGTGCCAATCAGTGGATTAAAAGTAGTTGAAACCGCTTTTTCTCGGCAGTGTTATTCGAAAAGGTTATTGCCCAATATTAAACATAAATTGCTGGATTGCATATTCCGGTCAATACTGTCATTTCGTTTGCTGTGCTGATTTCGATAGTTGGAGGTTCTTATTATTATGTTTACGCTACAGATGCCACAGAGCCGTGGCTCGGGATAGAAGGGAGCAATGTCACACCCTCTATTGCTCAAATACTTGGTCTGCAGGAGCCGGTGGGCTTTCTTATATTTTCTGTAGAACTTGGAAGCCCAGCTGAGTCGGCTGGATTGAAAGGAGGAGACAGGGTTGTAACTATCGACGGAAGTCAGGTCGTGCTTGGAGGAGACATAATAATTGCTGTTGACGATATTCCAATTCAGGATGCACAAGACATCGAAGCCCAGCTGATTAACAAAGCGGTAGGCGATGTTGTGGAGTTTAGCGTAATCCGAGGAAATTCTACTCAAAACATTGAGGTTGAACTCGGAAGGAGATAGCTCATCTAACTGCAATAAATTTTGCCTATAGATTAGTCAGGTTAATTCGGTCACCTGTATCTAATGGAGGCTGCTTTAGACGATTTCACATCGATGCATTGCAGTAGTTTGAGCTAGTGCTGCAAAATTAATGTTGACTGACTCCGAAATAATTGTAGGTTTGGACAAGAAAGTCTGCAAAAGAATTTGAGCACAGTCTGATTAATGTGCTACACAATAAAGCCATTTAGCCACCGGACAAAACGCATACATATGCTCTTTCGCTTCAGCTAGCCGACCCCCTTCATCTAACGAGTGCCTTTGGATCAGATCTCCCTGCTCTTTTCTATACCTCTTGACGTCGCCTCGTAGATGGTCTTATGCAGGCTATGCCTGAAAAGGAAATTCAATAAAACAAAGTACCTATAGTGGAAGGTAAGATGCAGATGCGCTCGGCTTTTATCAGATAAAGTCGACAGTTGCTAAAAGAATCTCCTAAGAAAGCCAGTTGTGGCGCCTCCCGAAAGCAGATCTCCTCCAATGAAGAGCCCTATTGCACCTGCCATTGTCAGCACCCATACGATCTTGTTCCATCCAAAGATCTTCTGCCCGTCGAGCCCCATGAAAGGTATCATGTTAAAGAACCCTATAAAGCCGTTGAACCTAGCCCCCACTAGCAGAATGGGGCTTGCAGAGTCCCCCGCAGCAAGTAGGAGGTAGACGCAAAGGAAGCCCATACCCATTGCTAGGTTTGTGAGAGGTCCAATCAATGAGACCCTGCCGTTGCGAGATACACTGAGATTGCCACTGATCATGACTGCGCCTGGCGCTATGAACTTGAAAGGAAAGAATGGCATAGCAGAAATAGCTGTGATCACTGCACCATAGAACAATACACGGAATTCTGCCCAAGCCCTGTAGAATTGCGCAAGAAATTTGTGTCCGAGCTCATGTATAACAAATGCGCTGATAAAGATGGTGAGGAAATCCCATCTCAGCTGGAACCTATACAATGACAGGCCAACTGCTGCTACTAGGGCTGTCGCTATCAACAAGTGAAGTATTTCAACCTTAGAAAAGCGAAGATAGATCATGTTATACAAGGAAGAGCTAATCCGCATCCGCGGAGAAGCGGCTCTTCCCTCAAGACGCTCTAAAAATTCATTCTCCTTTCTAGGCTGTTCAAGATAATCCTGCAGAAAAAAGCAGTTATGGTTGGGGGGCAACCGATGAATAGAGCAGAAAGTCTCCTTGCAGTAGCGGCATCTGAACGGAATCGATTCTTCTGCACCACACAATTCACAATGCATCTAATGCAATATCTCTTACATCATAACCCCTATTAAACGAAGAGGATTTTATAACCTAATCATTGACATCTCAATGTCTTTAATTTAGTGAATTGCAACCAAATGCTAAAGCACCTCCGATGAGATTCCAAAAGTAAAATCTTTTTCAGAAAGCTTGCAAAATTTGGCTTATCGGATCAGTCTAGACAAAGCTGTGAATTGAGGTTGGTTTATCTATTTTTGTTTATCTTCCGCATATTTGTCAGATTAATTTTGGATGGATTCTTACAGCAAGATTTGAATCATACATAATATCAGCCGCCGCTATGACATCACAATTTCATGGCAAAATGTTCGATAATCCTAATAATTTGCTCTTCGCAAGCTCGTGTCAAAAAATGTTATTCGCCGACTATCACATCAGCATGGTGCTCATAATGATGCCTATCAGCCTCATCTTTGGTCAGGAATTCTTTTGCGCAGTCTTTGCATCGGAAGGTTCCAGACTCATATTCAGACATGCGCCTGCAAATATGACAGAATCTGATAATATATAGTTATAACCAGCTGTTTTATTAGGCGAGGCAACTATACCCCGACGTGAGCAGATTTGAAAATAGATTATGAACTTCTAAATTCACTCTGTGAGGATGTTCTTGGAAAGCACAGCTCGATCAGATGGACAGGAATCGCCAATAAGAATGGCGTCATAATGGCACAGAAGAATAGAAAAGGGGTAAAGCTTCTGCTCTCAGAGGAAGAGAACGAAGAATATGCTGCAACAGCAATCGCCAGGCAAAAGACCAGGGGAAAGTTTGAACCCAAGATAGGCAAGATGGTGTACTCTTTCGGTCGATATGAAATACTGCAACGCGCTACGATACCGATAAACGAAAATTATTATCTGTTAATGACATTGGATGCTGAAGAAAAGAATTTTGACTCGATCATAATGGAGAAGGTCGTGCCAGTCATAACCCAAAGCAGGAGCCGCTTTGTCAGTACGGAAGATTCAGTCTAACCTTCGTTTAGCGCTGTGTTCCATTTTTCTTGAGTGACAACTTGATGAGGAACCAAAAATGAGCAATGGGAAAAAGATAACGGTCCCATGGAGAGAACAGGCTAATCAATACTAAAATACAGCCTACCTTTAGTTTGGTCCTCTTTATACCCTCTTTCCGGCTAGAGCCTAACTGATTATGGACTCTCATCTGTGTAAGGATATCTATCTATCTATAGTTCTTCTTTTCCGCATTTTGCCCTGTCTAGGTATTCTGGGTTTTCTTGCAGAGCCTTATTATACGCCTTGTTGGTCAACCTGTCAGCTTCTCTATTCTTTTCCCTTGGCACCCACTTGATCTGGATGTCGTGAAATTTGCTCATAAGTAGCAGAACCTGCTTGTAAAGGGAGATGATTCTTTTTGCCTTTACCTTGTAATCGCCTGTCAATTGATTGACAACAAGCTGAGAATCGCCCATAATCTCAACCCTGCTGGAGCCAAGATTGTTTGCCAGGAGCCACTGCAGAGCTTTGACAAATGCCGTGTATTCTGCAACGTTGTTGGTAGAGTCCTTTGAAAAAGGCTCCCCGGCTATGCCATAATCACTATGGATGGTCTTCCCCTCCACTTTGACTATAAAAGCATAGCATGGGATGCCACCGGGATTTGTTGGCTGACAAAGGCCATCAAAGTAAACTTCTATCAACAAAAATCATTATTGGTTGCCCACAGATATGTCTATGTCGTCTAATTAATGGAATTGGACGTGCACACCCTCTTCAGCTGGCTAGTCAGGTCTGAAACGTGGGGTCCGATGGACCTAGTGATTTTTGTCTCAGATATTCGAGATAAAAATCTCCAATAAAAGCCGGCTTTTTTAGAACTAATCACATAACGAATCAGCTAGCATATGTGGACACGATATATAGAAATGAGAATCTTAAAAACTGTAATCTCAAATCAATGTAAGTTCAATTAAAGCTAGCGTAGCTCTTGTCAGGGACCTCGATAGGTTATCGTAAAAAGATATCACGAAGCTAACGAACCTCTTAGATGCAAACTATGGAGATAAAAGCAGAACTAGCTTCTTGTGTTTAGCTGAAAGTTGAATATATTCCAACTATTCTGCCCAATCAAATGAAAAAGCCACTATAGCGAGCTTTACCTATCATGCCTCCACTTTCTCGATCTCTATAAATGCTCGTCGAGTACTTTGGGACAAAGCCTTCAGGCCTAACAAGATGGGGAGTTCCATAAATATTTGCTAAAATGTATTCGTAGCGCCAAAGAATATATCTGTCTTGATCAGTCATGAGCGACCTTATCGGAATAGAGTATTCTGTTCTGCCGTCTGCTAGCAAAGTGTTGTCCCGCCAGAGAGGGTACTTCGACCATTCAGAATCAACTGAATCGGGCCTATTTCTGGTAAACAGTAAAGAGGGCCGGTAGGCAATTATAATACTGAAGGTAACCATTGATACTCCTAGAAAAAAGTTCATGCCTGCACCCATGCTGACAGCAGTGGGGGTGTACAACGTCCACTTGAATTTCACTTCTCCGAAGGAAGCCTCACCCGGCTGAGGCTCTGAGTAGTATGGCAATATCAGGGAATTATGTATAAGCACAATTCCTAATATGCAGATGATTACTGGAACTATTCCTTTCGATATGACTGATATAGCTATAAAGGAAACAAGAATTATTGCTGATATTTGAATAGCGTTTACGCTTTGCTCCATGAAGAGTGGAAGGGTTGAGGGGAAAAGATGCAAAAGAAAGAGTAGTACAATACAGATGATATCTGTGGCGACCAGCCTGGACCCATTCCTTTGAAACCAAAGATAGGCTTTTGCCTTCGCTTTATTGCGTTCGCGATGCTCTGGAGGAGGAGAAGAACGTGCTCCCGGTCTCATGCATCTATATCGCTTACATTTGCATTAAGTATTACTAGATCGTAACCTTTTTTGATGCAGTCTGTTAGAGACAATCACAGTGCCTCCATTTGGGCTCTTTAAAAGGAAGTCTACCGATATTCCATCAGTTGAGCAGTCGATACCAACGCCGGCTAGTGACATAATTTCAATAGAGCAGGCGCAGGATTTGCTACAGAGTCTTGAATCAGTAGAGACGCAAGAGCTTTGCGCTCGCCTAACACGGATTAAAGAGTCTGCAGGAGACTCTCTTGAGGTTATTGACACACTGGCAAAGGAGATGGACCGAGAAAACATCAAGCTTGAGGGCTTAGAACAGAGACTAAAGTCTGTAGTTGAACATTCAAAGAAGACTGTTGTATCGTCGCTCAAGCGAGAAGCGTCGATTGAGCTTCCGTTACCTCAATCTGCAAATGACGCCAAAAGATTCAAAGAAAGGCTCGAGACCATGATGAAGCGCTTCGGAGAAGTAAGTGGCTCCCACAGCAAAGTGCTCAACGCCTTTATGAAAAAACACTCAGGCAAGATGAAGGGGGAATTTGAATTTCTGACTAAGCTCCTAAACGAGACAAGAGCGACAATCTCAGAATTCGATCAAAACCGTGCGCCAATAATAAAATGTGGCAGTATGATGAATACGGCTTTGCAAAAGATATCATCCTTGAAATTAGCTGAATCTGCTGCAAAGAACATCCAGAAGGAAATTGAAGATATTGAAAGTGAGCTAAACAGGCTGGAGAGCGAGCTTGTTGCAATCAGCGGCTCCAAGGAGTTTGAGCAGGCCGCTATCAGCGCGGGGGAAATAGCTGAAGCAGAAAAGAAACAAGAGGAATTCCATATCCAAATTAGAGATCTCTTTTTGCACTTATCGAGAGCGTTTACGAAATATTCTTACGGCATTACAAAGGAGACAGAGCAGCGTCTCAAGAATATGTCGGACGAGCCGTGGAGAATACTTTATGAAACGGATATTGCACCATACTCTTCCCTCCTGCTGGAAATTCATAAGTCCATAGATGCTGGCAAAATTCAGCTTAAAGATTCTGACAAGGTTTTGCAGTACCTGGAAACCATACTAGATTCTCTGCCCGATCTTCAGCATAAGGCGCACGCACTCAAGTCAGATATTGATCTAGTTCGCCAGAGCAAAACAGAGCTATTTTACAAAGTTAAAGGGCTTGAAGAGAAGATTATGCTGCATAGTGAAGCTCTGGCAAGAAGCAGGCAAAACTTGGAGCAACACAGGCGGCAGGCAAAGGACAAGATGGAAGAAGTTGACGCTATATTGAAGGAAGCGGCTGAAACATTGGCTGAACTTACAGGCCGAAAATACTCCCTGAGATATCAGTAGATGTTCTTCTATCCAGTTCAACAATTCTACAAGGCAAGGTTTGACTTCGCTGAACGACCTGATGTCTTGGCGAGATCGAAAATAGAAGGGCTTGTAGGTGTATGAAATCTGCTTTTGCCTGTGATGTCCTATCTCCAGATTATCGATATGACTCCAAGGCCGGCTATGCAGAGTCCACCATAGGAGACAAACTGGACCCCAAGAAATAAGCCGAGCAGGGCTAGGCCAATACCGCTTGCAATGGTTATAACTTCACCAACTCTTCTCTGATTTCTCAAAAGCCGGCGACTCTGATTGCGCACCAATAAAAACATTACCAGCATTGGTTTTATAAAATTACCTAAATCCTCTGAGATTGTACGTAGTTTGCTTATCTCCGCCTATGGCGAGTTTTCTTCCCTACACTGCTCCCTATACACTTTTAAGTCCGCATTTGAGCGTGAATTTTGGTCTTGTGTAGGGAGTGTAGGCTGTATAGGCAATTTGGTTATCTTGTGGAGGACATTCTTGTTAGTCCTGTAGGACTCTATCTCGATTCCCCAGGGCCTTAGGTTGGTCTTTATCCTAGCAAGCTCCTTGCCAAACAAGGCCGGATCCTGTGGCCAGGCCTTGGACTTTATCTTGATCCTGACCGTCTGCTCGTTTGCTGTGATGTATTCGTTGAGTGTCGCTAATAGCATGGTTGAGCTTCCTTCCCAAGTCGTGCCCTTGTTCATGACTTCCTGCTCTGCCATGAAATCCAGAAAGGCTTCTGCCAGCAACGAGGACTTTAGGGCTTCGATGTTGAGAATTTCCTGGTTCTTGTCGAATGCCTTCAAGAACGAACCCGGCTCATATTCAGTCCCTTCCTTCCTTGCAATTATTACATCAGCACTATCGCACTCACAGATACAGCAGTTATTGACAAGAATTATCCCATGAATAGCGACTGAACAGTTGTAAGCCCAAAGAGAAGAGATGCATTATGTGCCAGATATCAGATGGAAGAAGAACGCGATAATTGATATCACTATTGCTAACCTGTCTGCACTTCTGATCTCTCGCGGATCCATCTCCAGGCCTGCAAGGAACATCAAAAAGAACACATCTAGGTCTGAGAGCACGTGAAGATCAGTGCTCGGAAACACGAACCCAAAGATCGATGGGCTTATGACGAGGCCTGCTAGGAGCTCACCTACAGGGGTGGTTGCCCAATGCTCTTAAAGACCTCGCCCAGGATCCTAGCGAAGACAAGAATTACGATTATGTTGACGAATAGTTGCTCGGTCGCCAGTCCGATATAATAGAAGGATGTTTTATAAAACGATTCATGATTCTTGCATTTCACTGCAGCATTGTTCAGTGATGTCAAAATGCTGATGCAAAAAGTTGTCCAAGTGCTCCCTTACTAGCCATCTGTGTAGTTGCTCCTCTGGAAAAGAGACGCGTCATCTCGCTATGGATTTATCAGCTGTAATCCAAGGCTAGACAATTAATGTCGTTCAATCCGCTTTTAGGTAGTAGAGTTATTATTACCGCTAGGTTCATATTTCACTAGCGATATTACTAGCGATATGATATCAGAATGGTTAGCACGTGTAGGAAGTGCCATCCCTAGAGGATTTTCTCGACAATACATCCTATCGCTCCTGAGAGATCAACCGATGACGGGCAAGGAGATAATTGATAGAGCAACTCTGCAGAGTGACGGCAAGTGGAAGCCCTCTCCCGGTCTGATTTATCCTCTGCTTGGAAGGCTACTGGATGATGGCTTAGTGATAGAAGACAAAGACGGTAGATACATGATCACAAACAAGGGACTTGAGATCATCTCAGATCTACAATCCTTTGGGAACATGATTCAAAAACAGATCGACGTGATGCTTCGCGTTGGCAATGTTGGCAGGTTCGTAGCGATGGATCTTATAGACAGAATCACGGCAACTGGTACAGCCCTCAGCTCAAACCTTGATTCAATGACCCAAGAAGAGTGTAATAGGTATAAGGACTTTCTCCAGAGTGAGTTGAAAAAGCTTTATGAGCAGGAGGCCAAAAACTCCGAAAAAGAAAAAGTTAAAGTTGAATGATATTAACCCTAAGGGTTAATTTCTCATTAGAGCCTCGAACGCCTTCAAAAAATCGACGCTAGCTTCGATTACTCTAGATACGTTGTTGCTTTGGCCCAATTTGATAACTTCTGTTCTGCCAGAACTAAATGAGTTAGGTCACGCTTGCGAGCGGAAGACATTTTGAGGATGCTGCTCAACCGTAGATGTCTCCTTATTTCGTCAAGTTCAAAAGAGTGGGCGATGCAAGCTATTAATTCAAGCTAAGTCATGACAATTATGCTACTGCGGCATGGTCGAAGAAATAACAGAAAAGATCGGGCGGCTTGAAGATGCGCTGAATAAACTTGAGCTAGAGATAGCCATCGTAAGTGACGTCATGAAGGAATATTATGTGAGGATGTCTCATGATATGCCAGATGGTAAGAGCTATTTCTTGAATGGTGTCCAAACAGGACCGGTCGTCAAGTC
>DATDKS010000098.1:0-9650 GCA_036519825.1 Nitrososphaera sp.
GCTGGTTTGAGCAAGCAAAAACAGGAGTCTTGAAGACGTATCATGAAGGGGTTATATAGCAGCCGCTTGTCCAACCCATGACTTTGAAGATATTCCAACAAATAGGTGCCAATAATTGATTGCATGGTGACGGATAGCACGCCTTGGATCCGCAAAGAAGAAACTAGGTTGAAATCTTTGATGTTTCAACTCTCACCTGTCAAAAAGAGCCTATCGATGATTCTTCTATTTTATTCATTTATACCAATATTTGCGATCTTATAGTCATATAAGTTTGACATATTCTACTTAACTTGCTACATGCAATATTGTAGTAGTATTTACGGATATGCCAGAGAAAGAAGGGAAGCTGCATAACATCAAAGAGACTGCTTCTGACGCGGTAGCGATAATGCGCGAGCTAGGGACACCTGGCGTTCAAGAGTCATTTGAAGTGATACGGGAGATCGCGGTGATAGCCAAAGAAATCATGGAGACAATGAAGACGCCGGAATGGCAACAAAATATGGAAAACATTCGCGTCATAACTGACAATATAAACAGTGTATCTACTAGGATGGATAAAACCACCGCAGGATTAAAGGAGACTGGTGTCATTGATGATGCAAAAGAACTGATCAATGCTATCCGAAGCAAGATGGATTCTTTTGGAGGTGGCGGTGATGGCCAGCAATCTGCAGCGGGGGGAGCAGGAGGAGGAGCGAGAGCAGGTATCAGTGGTCAAGACTTGAAAGACTTGAGCACTTCCTTTAAAGAAATGCTAGAAGCTGTTAAGGCGCTTGCATGGGAATTGAGGGTTACAGTGGCAGAGTCAAAAAAATCAGGTACAATGCGTAATATCGAAGAAACATTTAGAGAGGCTTCAGACGCATACAGCACAGTCAAACGAGAAGTGGAGGAGACGTAGCTAGCCCGGATATGCCTCTTTCTTTGATTTCCCTTCCACCTTAATTTCTCTAGGTGCATGCACACACAGAGGCTGTTATACATGGAGACGTAGGGAGAGAGAGCACAAACACAAAAAGCGAAACGCCCGCGCTTTTATCTTTCATGGCTACACAAATGGTTCTGTAAAGGAAACGATCATCTTTGCGACCTCCGGCCTCATTAGGTGCTTCGCCGGCATCTCCCCCAAACCTACCATCTTCCTCATGCCAGTTCCACTCAGTTCTTCTCTAAACTCCGGTCCATGAGGACAATTTCTTTCATTAGAGTACATTAAGCACCTTTTGCAATAATAAAATGCAGGAAAGAACACTGGTTGTATTTCAAGGTCGGCATAATCCTTGAATATATCCTGTGCTGCAAATGGGTGATAATAGCTGCCCACTCCTGCGTGATCTCTTCCAACGATAAAGTGCGAGCAACCGAAATTCTTCCTCATTATTGCATGATGAATTGCTTCTTTGGGTCCAGCGTACCGCATATCTGTGTGGAGCGTAGAAAACATCACCATCTGCTTTGGGTAATAGCTGTCTATGAGCGCAATATAGGTAGAAAGAATCAATTCATCTTTAAAGTCGCCTTGTTTTTTCTTGCCAATGAGCGGATTGATAAAAAGACCATCGAAGAGGTTAAGAGCTGCCTTTTGCAGCATTTCGTGGGCGACATGCGGCACGTTCCTTGTCTGGAAACCAACTACTGACTTCCATCCTTTTAGTGATATTTCTGCCCTTGTTGCTACCGGTGTCATTCTGTACTTCCGCAGCGGTGATTGCTCTATTCTCTTAATGACATCGACCTTGCCGGCCACCAGTCTGTCTTTCATATTGACCATTTTTTCAACGCCGGGGTGTTTGATATCGTCAGTCTGGAAGATCGATCTTGCGCATGAGATCTTGTCAAATGAATAAATTTCTTCAACATGCAGTATAGCAAATTTTTCATTGTTATCTGATGCAAGAGCGACTTGCCCTGCATCCTTCACCATGCTTGCTTGTCGTTCATCAATATCAAGAATTATTGGAACTGTCCATGCAAGCCCGTTACTCAGCCTGCCTGTGCTTACAATGCTGTGGAAATCATGCTCGGTTACGAATCCTTCAAGGGGACTAAAGATTCCATCTGCAATGTTTTCAACATCATTTCGCAGCTCTTTGCTTACCTGCAGCGTGTACATGTCGTCCGTCTTTTTCTTGTCAGAAAGAACAAATCTGTTTATTAGCTTACTTCCGTGGGGAGATGGAATAGATCCAGCCATTCTTCATCACTACTACTATACTATTACTAGTGCCCTTTTTTCGATGGGTCAAAGTGCAGGCCACATTCTTTTTGCGCAGCACTTTCCCACCACCATCTCCCTGCGCGTGGGTCCTCTCCAGGCTTGATTGCTCTTGTGCATGGCTCGCAGCCAATGCTTGGATAGCCTACATCATGAAGTTTATTGTATGGGATGTTATTTTTTCGGATATAGTCCCATACCATCTCAGACGTCCAGTCTGCAAGTGGATTGACCTTCACTATTCCTCCATGGCCGCTATCAATCTCTATCTTTTTAGTCGTTGCCCTTGTTACGACTTGGTCACGGCGAAGCCCTGTTATCCAGCCGTCAAGACTAGAGAGTGCGCGGTTGAGTGGGTGCACCTTTCTTATTTCGCAGCATAGCTTGCGGTTCTCTATACTTTCATACATTAGGTTCAAGCCTTTTGGTCTGACCATTTCTTCGACCTCTTTCTGATCTGGAAAGTACACCTCAATCGGAATTCCATACCTCCATCTAATTGCATCCATCACGTCATAGGTCTCTTGATTGAGGCGCCCTGTATCAAGGGTAAAGACTCTGGCCCTATCCTTGTCGATGTTTGCCAACATATCAATGATGACAACATCCTCTGCACCAAAACTTGATGCAAGCGCAATTTTGGTTCCAAAAGTGTCAAGGGACCACTTTAAGACTTCTTGGGCGGTCTTGCTGTCAAATTCGTCTGCCAGCTTTTCAATATGCATAGACGTCGTAGTCGAAGGATTCTGTGAAGTCATCTAATGCAGAATTTGATGGCTAGACTCCTTATAATAGTTGTTTCGTCGGTTTGGGTAAACTTTGATAAATAAATGCCCTTTTCCTGACCTGAATAAAGGTAAAAAACTACTCATTTATTAACAAGCTTTTCTGTATATTCTATAGAATAGTAGATTAACTATAGCGATTGCTTGGAGAGATAGTGTGACATTGTCTGATAATTTTTGGGAAAATATCAATCTATACCGAAAAGTTGGATTCGATCCTCTACGATGGATCCCAACCTGCTCAAATGAAATAGACATTCATCTACTCAAAGCCGCGCTGGCCGAGCTGAAACATACTCGCATCAAGGTATCTCCTTCATGGTTTGACTCATTTTACCACATTGACGGCAGGATCCCAGAATTGACAAGGCGTGTGTACAGCCTTGCCGATCCTGCTATCGACAAGGAAGTAGAACTGAAACGCTCACTTGCAGTATTGCGCATTCATACTGGCTCTGGTGAAGATGCACCGTTGTTATCTCAAGCACTTGAGAACTTTTTTAAAATCTTCAACTCGAAGGTCTCAGTCACGAATGCATCTGCAGTACTGACAGAACACAAGTCCGCAGAGTTTGGAATGTTTGACTATATCCAACTCCATAGAGGTGACAAGATAGGATACATGCCTGCAGTAACTTCGGTAACACAGGTCACTGATGTGACAAAAGAACCTGATGCTGAGATACATACCAACATAGCGATGACCTCTGCGATCGAACATTTGAACCTTCTTGGCTGCAATGTGAAATCCTCCCCCTCTTCAAAGCTATTTCCAATTTATGATGCGCCATCAGAAGAGATGCTTGATAAGATAAGAGCTAACCTTGATGCCTTCACTTCCCGCTACAACCTTGCCCTAGAAGATTACAGCTCGCTCAAACTAGGCCAGCTGTTCTATGGCACAAGCGCTTTGTCAACTACTACAAAAGATCTCCCTACCAAATACGACCAGATCGAAGAAGGAATGGAAATCATAATTACCAACAAGTTTGGCGGCCTTTCCGCAGTTAGCCTCTATACACTCGCTTGTATGGACTCTGAAAATATTGCCAAGTATGAACACAACGGCATATCGTTTGCTAACGTCACTCAGGCAAAGGACGAAGCAATGAAAAATCTTAGCGAGCCTCACTTTGCTCTTGGAAAAATAATTGCAAAATATTGCCCCGACTTTGAGACTGCAGCATATGACAAACAAGCACACATTTCTGCAGTCTATCCTGTTGGGCCCCAAGGTGTATTTGCCCTTGGCGCACTCGCAGAGCTTGCAAATGTGCAATTGGTGATAAAGGAGCTTCCACTCAGATACGAAGAGATGGCCAAGTTTGCAACCAGCGACTTCCTCATAGAAAATGCAACAGCATCATTGAATGGATGCCATATCATAGTCGCAACAAAGGACGTGGCCAACCTGATCATGGAGGAATTAAGGAAGCATAATTTTGCACCCGAGAGGATAGGATTTGTAGAAAAGAAGGGCTCTTCGTCAGTGAGTTTTGCTACAGATATTAGCCAATTTGTGGCTTCAAAGGTGAAGCTTACCAGGCTGATAGCAACTCCGGAGCGACATGATGCTCCGGCTCCTCCTCCTTCGTCTACTGCTGCTCCTCCTCCGCCTTCTTCTTCAGATGGCTCAGCTGTACCCTAAGAAAATTAATGTTAGACCTAGTATTCATTTGTGAAAAGGAGGTTATACAATCTCGTCGTACAACAATAATCAAGTTAAAGTTTCAACCTCTCTGTGTGATTTACCATCCTTCGATGCAATAATGATAATAATATAATAGATACTAAGGTATATGCTAACGCAGAGAAAAAAGGGCATGAACGATCCAAACTGTATTTTCTGCAAGATTATTGCTGGCGAGATCCCTGCAAAAGTTATAATGCAAAATGAAAAGGCGATGGCACTGCTAGACGCTTTCCCGCTGGCTGCAGGTCATACGCTTGTAATACCAAAATCACACTATGCCAAGGTTCAGCAAATGAGTGAGCAAGATGCACTGGCTGTATTTGAAATCGTCTGGAGGATTGTAGATGCAGTGGAGACAGGTTCCCAGGTTAACGCTTCTACAATTGCGATCCATAATGGAAGTGAGGCGGGGCAGGAGGTATCTCATGTTCATGTGCATATTGTTCCAAGGAAGAAAGATGATGGCGCAGGGCCCATACACTCTATGTTCAAAGTTAAGCCAAAACTAAGTCCTAAAGAGATGGAAGTCGTTTGCGACAGAATAGCGAGCAACCTTTCTAGATAAGAACACCATCAGGAATCTGATGAGTAACACGGGTGCCATCGCTCTGACATTTCCTTCGATTTTGTGGCCCACCACAAACATTGCTATCGCTGCAAGCAACATCAAACAGCCAACAGTAAGGTTAGTCTGCATCCCCGCTAAATGTCCCAGAGTCATCGCAAGGCCTATTCCGTAGAACGGCGCTCCTATAGAGTGCAGTGCTTGGTTGACTGGGTGCCTGTGAGTATTTTTTAAAATCTTTACTATAATCTGCATGAGGGATGAATATTATGAGCATCAACTGATAATAATGCTTTCCAAGATCTTGGGGATCTCTGATAGGTGTGCTGCTGTAAATGCTGGGTGCTCACAGACCTTGGTAGGCACCTGCAAAGCGAAGAGCGAATCTGTAGTCCGAATAGTAGTCATGCCAAGAGTGTTGGCCGGACAAATGTCGGTGTCCAGTCTGTCGCCGACCATTATGCAGTCTTTTGCATGGCGTCCTGCCTGCTTGATGGCAAGTTCGAAAATCTCAGAGTCTGGCTTTCTTATTTTTACGGATGACGATATAGCTTGCACCTTGAAGAATCTATCAAAACCAGTCCTTTCGATTAGCTCGGTAATGTCTTCTGATTGGTTAGCTATTATTCCCATTTGGCAGTACTTTGAGAGTTCCTGTAGCGTGGGCTTGGCATCGTCGAAAAATCTGAATAGGTCGCGTCTCCCTTGCTTTACCTGGGGTTCTAGCCTGCTGGCGATAACCTTTTCGTACCCTGGAGGAGAGAGTATTCTGCAAACTTCAATGATAAGCTCCCTGACGCTTCCATGCCCTATCTTGCGATCCCGGATTATGCTGTCCCGGACTGCTTGATAGTTGCGCTGGTCAATCCTTGCTCCAAAGCCATTTAGCATTTCGAGAAACTTTTGATCAAAGTACGCGATAAAGTCCCATTCGTCGATGAGAGTCTGGCCCAGATCAAAGAATATGAAAGGAAATGTCGTCATAAGCATTCAATGTATCGACACGATATTTCACAATGCTTTAATGCATAGACCGGACACGTATGAATATTGAACGCTGCATTAGCTATTGGAGTTACTGCATTATCAGCTATCGTAGCAGTTACATTCCTGAGCATGACCTTTTTACAGGAATTTATCGACATATTTTATACCGCCACCATTAATGCCATTGTTGTCGCAGCGATAATTATTGGCGCAGCAATTTCGATACATAGAAAGCTTGCGCGAGTTATTTGAACAATAAGAAATTATGATTCGGCTTAGGCATGTGGAAAGCTCAATTATTATGTCTATAATTCTACCACGACTGTTCACGGGTGCATTGTTGATACGATTTAATAGACCTATCGAATTTACGCCCACCGGTAAAAGCAGACATATCCATCGAAAGATCCTTGGGGAAGAGTCTCGTTGTTTGAACCAAGGTTATTAGTTGTAGCATTGACTGTTTGGGACGTAGCGTTGCTAATAGTAGTAGAATTAATAGATGTTTCAGCGTCTCCATCAGGTTGAGGACCCTTACAGACACTATCAGGATCACCTGTCTCTATGTAGAGGATAAAATGGGGATTTGGCTGCCACGGATCAAAAGCATTGTTAAGGCCAGAACTTATCTGGAATGAATAAAAATTCATTCCGTCGCGACTGAGGCTTCCGTAAACGTTTTGCAATCCTGTATCAGCATCTATTGCATCCCATGTTATCGATGTCAGCCCAGGTATAGCAGTGATCTGCAAATGGCTTGCATTCATGGTATTGTTCAGTGAAATAGTTTTCACAGGAAAGGCGGTTTGATTTTCTAAGCCTTGCCCTTTTCCTTGGATTATGGACAAGAATACAGTTGTGCCATTGCCTATCCAAGCGGCATACACCGTACTATTCGTCGCGGTGGCATTTGTCGCGGTGGCATTTGTCGCGGTGGCTCCTTGTACGAGACTTGGTGGACCCTGGCTAGCATTGCTTAACCTAAGATATATATCCGGACCCAATTGTTTTTGAGCCGAGATGATCTCTTCCTTTGTTGGAAAATAAACTTGAGGGGCCCCCAATGAAGCGTTGGAGGACGATGATGATAATGTACTATTATAAGCAGGCGGCGGGAAGTATAACTGGGTTGCTGCAATAGGCTGCACGTTCATTACAAATAAGCATAAAAATATCGTAGCAGCCAATAGTAGCGCAAAGGATTTACCCATTATTTGGGGTCTGTTAGAGACTCACATACTTAGGCAATTCTTTACAATTTTCGAGTTTATTTTTATATTAAATTATTATATGGAAACTCTAATGGATACAACAAGCAACAATTGAAAAACGTACAATTTCTTTGCCAATCCGCAAATACCACTTACAGAATCCATATTTTGCATCCTCACTAGATAATACGAAAGCAGTCATGATAGGGAACTGTGAAAGTTTAGAGAAATTTGAATCACCAATCTAGCTATGCAATTTGAATTTTTAGCAGTCTATCATGCGAAGCTATCATCTTTTGAATCCCTGTTCTCCGTCTTCTGTTCGCCTCGCGGAAGGATGACCCTTATCCGTTAGCTCTTGCACTACATTTTCAACATACTGTTTCATCTCATGCTCTGTAAGTGATGGATGAACTCCTGTTAGTTCGATTACCTCATCAGTATATTGTCTAGAGAGTTCCAAAACTCTTGCCTCTATTTCCTTTTTCATTTGAGCGTTGCCTACTACATCTATCAGCTCTGTTTTTTCAATCGCATAGGTTCTAACTAATCTACGTAGTTTAGCATCGATGGACACTGTCAGTGCAGAGGAATAAATGCCAATTAGAAGTAGATAACAGGCAAGACCTGTAAGTAGAACAACATACAGTCCAAAAGGAGGATAAAGTGCAGGATATACTCCGCCTATAGTCGTAAGTTGTAATAATGCAGATCCCCATGCTGCTATATACATGTATTTTTTAATAACATCATTTCTAATTGTGCGTTGGATTATCCAAAATGGCAAACCGAATAGGATGCCGGTTATGATTGCAGGCATAACGTTACCTAGGAGAACGACATAAAGAATATCGGCGTATGGAGCGGCATAAGCCTCGGTTATTTGAGGTAGTATTGTGAACTGAATAACAAACAAAAATATTGGAATGCTCATGATGGTCCAAAATTTGATGCGTCCTAACCTAGTTGCATAGTGATTTAAAAGAAGTGCCGTACTGAACCATAATACAAAAAAGCCCACTGCACTAGATAGAGCTGCCAAGTACATAATCTCATTTGGAAAAGGTTGATTGGGTTCCGACATCAAATTCCTTTCCGCAGGCAACCCATACAAAAGACTATAATTCTGAACTATTAGTAGAGAGAAGGCTATAGAGATCACTGCTGACGAGAAGCCGTATGCCAATATTACTAGATTCTTGTTTGATTTGTACCATGACAGAAATAATGCTGAAAGAGAGGCCATTATGACTATAGAGAGCCCATATCCAATGCTGCTACCTATGATTAGGGAAGCAGTAGCATATTCAGAAGTGAACATTACTTGAAGTGCAGTTAACATCAGAATTGCAGCTAGTATGTACTGGACAATTTCGACAAATCTATGAAGATTGTTGAGCTTTAATACTCTAGTCGTAACATCTTTGTTCGCTTGCCTGATGTAACGCATAGCTAAGAATGAAGCTATAGCAAAGATGGATGCCAAAAGTAGAAAAGTCGAGTTAGTCAAATTTGCAGGTAGTGCATGCAAGTTAGGAACAAATGAAAAAGATATGTCGGCTACTACTGTGGCAGTCAGAATGACCATCACAATTGTAAATGACTTACTTTTAGTGTTAAACATCGGAGATCACGGATGTATATCTGCCACTTCATATCTTTTATGTTCTTTGATTGTGTTGTATGAAAGAATTTCTGCAAAATAACTGCAAATATTAACAATTATTTAGTTAGATCTATCCTCTCATTGAAACATTATATCAGGCATTTGGCCTGAAAAGTTCCCCTTGTAACTTTTTGAGAACTCTAAAACAGCTGCAGAGTAGATGCCTATCTGCCTATGGCATATTCATGACCTACTTACGACGTATGGCAAAGGAATATCTTCAAACATACCTTGTGGGATGCCCCGATTCATCAGCGGCGAATATGAAGATATATTTTGACGGAATGACTAGCTTCTAATAACAACAATTATCTATGTCTAATGAGTGGCATTCCACCATTGATCAATTGAGTGCACCTGAGGCAAATCCGATATCAAATGAAAATGCAACGGCTTGCGCCAAATGAGTGTTCAGATGGGTTGATATTATGCTGCGCGCAATCGAGGGAAGGATGGCAGATGCCCGCTCCAATACAACACATAGAATAATGAAAAGATGTTAACGCCCAAACATTCTCTTGC
>DATDKS010000099.1:0-9591 GCA_036519825.1 Nitrososphaera sp.
GCTAATAAATGGAATATTTGAAACTTCATTTGTTAGAGAACGGCAGTCCTCTGTTCATATGGCTCTGTTCTATTTACATCACAATTTCAACTATTATTATTATTATTAAACGAGAATGATGATGATGAGGCCTGCTGCGGCCACTGCTCCTTCTTTTTTTCTACTTCTCTGTCTTTGCCTTCCAACTTGGCCGTCTATTATTTAGCTAGCCTGCGGGGGATAATAAAGAGACATGATTGTCCCACATATAGACATGATAGGCACCGTTGACATTGATAAGATTGCCCAGGTACTAGTAACCTGACGCCTGCCTGTCACGATTCAGCATGTTCTTCCTCCGGTATTCATTGACTACATCAGATGGGGTCATCCCAAGCTCTAGCGATGCCTGGATAACGAAATGCCAAATGTCAATAAGTTCTTCTTTTGCTGCTTCGCTATCAAAGGGTGCCGGCTTTTTCCACCACTTCCAGCTTGTCAACCTTTGGAGTTCTATAGCCTCATGGATTATTGCTGTTGAAAGCGCAGACACTCTTCCATCTATGGAAGTGGGGTATCTAGAAAGATCCATAATTGATGCGAGTTCCTTTTGGATTGAGAAAATTGTGTCAAGTTTGTCCATAAAATTTGTACGTGCGTCAGTTGTGTAAAAAGGCTTGGTTGTATCATCTTGCTACCTGGTAGGATTGATGCTGGTGTAAAAGCGCCAAATGCGAAATTCAGATATAAATGGAGAGAGACCTTATCTCGGAGTTCATTTTAAAAATAAAAGATCGGACTCAAGACCAAATAGCAGGCAGAGATATCATGACGGGAGAAATAGATAACCCATCTCTAAGCGTTTTGCCTAGATCAGAATCTGTTTTGTATACAATTGGTAGAATAATATAGGGTATCTGCGCTGGAGTCAGCTGGAATCAAAAAATCAGGCGTCATAAGACGAAGATTTGCATCATCATATATCATGCAAGCTACAATCCGTACTCCGTTGAGACATTTTGTTCTTCTGGTTAGAGGCATGAACAAAATCGGGTGGCGAAAACAGAGATCTAGCTCCAGATTTTTTCCTTGAATGTCCACTTTTTATTGAGCAAGAAATTTCCTACAGATGCTGCAGCAACTGCGAAGATAAGTGCTGGTGGATATTCCATATTGTAGTTTTCCACAAGAGCATACAATATAAGAAGCTGGACAATCGCTCCAAGCGAGCTAAAGCCAATAAACATGCCATATTGTATTCCGGTTTCTTTCAAACGGAATTTCCTGTCTTCGAAAGTCCACAGTTTGTTGAGGAAAAAGTTCGATGACATCGAAATGAGTATGCCCATGACTGCGGAATATAGATACCATACATCTGGAGTCAGCGCGTTAAAAAATAGGGAAGCTATGTAGTTTACAAACAACCCTGACGCACCGACAGTGTAGAATCTTCCTGCCTTTGAGAGAAAATGGACAGACATGCGCCTTTCCTTTTGCGTCATCGACTTGCCATAGCGATACAGGCGCATGACAGCCCTAATATAATCAAACATCACGCAGGTGTCAAGCTTGCTTGTTCCGATCCTTCTGTTAATGAAGGTATAGGGTACCTCCTTTACACGTGCACCCTTAGTTTTAACCAGAATTTCAAGGAGCATCTTGTAGCCTATTGCATCGAACTTGATGCCGTGGATGATGTCCCTCCTGAATGCAAAGAACCCTGACACAGGATCCTTTACTTCAATCCCAAGACCGTACTGCGCAATCTTAGTCGCGCCCTTGCTCATTAGCCTGCGCTTAAATGGCCAGCCGATTACAGATCCCCCCTTGACGTACCTAGATGCAACCACAATATCACACTTTGAGTCTTGTAATGCTTCAATTATTGACGGAATTACCTGAGGGGGATGAGAAAAATCGCCATCCATCACGACTAACATGTCGCCTGTGGCAGACTGCAGGCCGGCTACTATTGCAGAGCTGAGACCAAACTTTCCGTCTCGGCGAATAATCTCCACATGTAATTTCTTATTATTGCAAATTTTCTTTGCATGCATGCTAGCAATGTCTGCCGTGCCGTCAGGGGAGTTATCGTCAACTACTATTATTTCTGCATCCGCCGTAGCATCTGGAGAAAGGGTTTGGGCTATTGAGTCAAGCATCTTGACTATGTTTTGAGATTCATTGTAAGTTGGAAGAACTATTGACAGTTTCGCCTTGTTGCTCTTGACCATTTCCTCCTGTCTTGGCACATCCATGAGCCTCTCCTAATGGGGAGGGATATGAAATATTTTTAGTTATCCCTGTCATCTTAGTGAATCATAGTCCTGCGTAAACACAGAATAGCACCGAGATCTAAAAAGGGCCAATTTTTCGAATGGATTGTAATGGCCCCACTATCCAAACTAATTTGTGCTGTCCTTTGTGCATGCACCCGGGTTAGTGCTACCACTCCTGCCGAGCTCATAGCAGCCAAGCCTCGATGAATGCCTATCCCGCTGCACTGGGTTTGGCCAGTCTTATTTCGCGTCTGAAATTCCGTGTATTGTTATTGCAAAAGGCGCCTGTTCTTTGCGTGCCGGTTGCATGAGTACGGCTCGAAAGGGGGATTTAGCACCATCAACTATCTCGAGCTTCATCTTCATATGAGAATAGATTGATACTGAGCTGCCTAAATATTCGCGTTGCTGCCATGGAACGATTGCGTGTCCAATGTTGCGTCCAGCCTGGTCCATTACGGTTATCGGCGGCGCGGTTCTAACCATGTTGGTGACCACAACAGCGCAGCCTGAATTTATCGCCAAGAGCGCAAGTTCATGCAGATATTTCATCAGTGCCCGGTGACGTTCAGGTCCCGAATATTCTGCAGAGAAGAGCGATGTGAGGCTATCAACAACAACAAGTGTCGGTCGTACTTCTAAAATTTTCTTTATTGCATTAGTCTGATCGATTGTTGTAAGCGCTCTAATGAAAGTAATTTTTTCAAGCGCTAATTGTGAACCAGACATCTCCATTATTCTCTCAGGCCGGAATGTTCCTGCAGTGTCAATAAACAAAGCGCTGGCGGCCTCTTTTGCACACCTTGCGCAAAGAGTAAAGCAGAGCTGCGACTTTCCAGAACCGCTTTCACCATAGATATCGGTGATCATGCCTGTATGTATTCCCCCTCCAAGTAGAGTGTCTACGGCCTTTGAACCAGTCGAGATGCTAGCCATCATTTGTATACACAGCAGTTGGTTGTCTTGTTGCAATCCCCGCTTATGAACCTGCGTGCAAAGGGACTGTTAGCCTGTCGGATGACGTAGGATTTTAGCGCATGAAATTACCTTCACTACCCGCCAAGTTAACAGAACCGAGCAAAGGAACCTTTTTATTCGAGCCCCGATTTTTTCACTCTAAAGTGATTAGCTAGATTGTCTTCTTCGCCGTCATCGCAACAGCAACCAAAACGGCCCCTGACTACATTGCAGCGGGCAGTTAATAGAAAAGTTGCCGTTAGACTCAAGAGCGAGATAGAGTACAAAGGCAGGATGAACAACGTTGACTCTTACATGAACCTCATACTTACTGATGCCGAAGAGTTTGACGGATCTGATGTCCTCGCGAATTATGGCAAAGTTGTGATAAGGGGCAACAATGTCCTTTTCATCAAACTAGAAAAAGAATTCTAGCCATGGCAAATTACTGCAGCAGTTCTGGTGGCAATTAGCAAGTGGCAAGAAGATGGCTGTTCTCATCTGAAAGTGTAACCGAGGGCCACCCTGACAAGGTATGTGACCAGATATCAGACGCTATTCTTGACGAATTTTTGCGGCAGGATGCTGACTCACGCGTCGCTGTAGAGGCAATGATAACAAGTGGAATAGTGTTTGTTGCAGGAGAAGTCACCTCAAAAGGAAAGACGGATGTCCAGAAAATCGTCCGCGAGACTATCAGAACGATAGGATATGACAAGCCAGAGTATGGTTTTGATTGCGATTCATGTTCAGTCCTCTCCTCGCTCCACGAGCAGAGTCCAGACATCTCTATGGGCGTGAATGCAAGTGATTACAAGGATCAAGGAGCAGGGGACCAAGGGCTTATGTTTGGATTTGCGACAAACGAAACACCAGAATTGATGCCTCTTCCGATCACAATCGCTCATGGGCTTTCAATGAGGCTCACACAAGTAAGAAAGAAAAAAGAGCTAGGCTGGGTCCGACCAGACGGCAAGTCCCAGGTATCTGTTGTCTATGAAGATGGAGTGCCAAAACGCATCGACTCTGTGGTCATTTCCACGCAGCATTCTCCAGACATCAGTATGAACCAGCTACGCGAAGAAGTCATCAACAAGGTTATAAAACCAGTCTGTAACAGCTGGGTGGACAGCCAGACAAAGTTTCTTGTTAATCCTACAGGCAGATTCGTAATAGGCGGACCTCCAGGCGACACAGGCCTTACTGGAAGAAAAATAATTGCTGACACATACGGCGGTATGGGGAAGCACGGAGGGGGCGCATTCTCTGGTAAAGATCCTTCAAAAGTGGACCGATCAGCATGCTATATGGCAAGATATGTGGCAAAGAACATTGTAGCGGCAGGGCTGGCACAAAAATGCGAATTGCAAGTCGCTTACGCCATAGGTGTGGCAGAGCCGATCTCTGTCATGATAGAAACTTTTGGAACAGATAAGATGCCGGAGGAAGACATTGAGGCTGCGGTTAGGAAGAACTTTGACATGAGGCCTGCAGCGATAATTAAGACACTAGATCTTAAACGTCCTATATACTACGAAACTGCAGCATATGGCCACTTTGGAAGAAATAATCCAAGCTTCACGTGGGAAAGGACGCACAAACATCTTTTCTAACCTAATCCCAAAGTTACAGTGGAGACAGAAGACCAACAATATTTCTAACTCTACCAGAATGACCTTCTACGCTCATAGCAAGGGACCTCTAAACAATAATAATGCCTTTGCCTCTTTTTGTTTTATTTATGAGAATAAACATCAATATACAAAGAGTGAATGGAATGGATGAAAGCAAGGACGTACTTTTGCACGGAGTCTGATAGCATTTGAGTTACTGTATGAGCTCAGAAAGTTAGTAGGCAGGCATTTGATATCATCTATGAGTTAGTTTGGGAATGTAAGTTTAAAAATATTTTGCTGCAGGTAGGGTTTGGCTAAAATTTACAGAGGAGGAAAAGCCATTTGGAATTTTGCCTAGACAGAGAAAAAGCCACAGAAGAATATCCCAGGGGATATCATTCAGGTAGGTGACGATTTTATATGGTCGGCGAAGTTGGTGCAAGAAAAATAGAACTTGTTGACTAAAGTATTCAAAGACCAGACGATATCAAATAATGCCGATCGAAATAGCAATACTGGTCGCAGTTTGCGCATTTACTATATCAAATGAGTGAACTGCTTCGTTTCTATATGATTTAAAGAGTGTGTAATTTCACAGAGAATAGGTCCAACTCCCAACGATATAGGGATTCTCGTCAGATATATAGGCTTTTTTAGGTAACTTCCAGGTAATAAAATTGAAAAGACTAATTAGGAGTTGCGTGCCAGTACAAAGCAGGCAAATTTTATGAGCCAGAATAATAATATTGTATCACTTAAGGTTCTTGAAGCCTATACTCGAGATGTTGGCAGGGGCACGGCAAGAATTGACTATGATACCATGGGTTCTTTGGCAGTAAGTACAGGGGACATTATAGAAATAAAGGGCAAACGTAGGACAGTTGTCAAATGCTTACCGCTCTACCCTTCAGATGAAGGAAAGGGGATCGTCCGGCTTGATGGATTGGTGAGAAATAACGCAGGCATAGGGATAGGGGATGCGATAAATGCAAGGAAGATCAAGGCAGTTCCGGCTGAGAAAGTCGTAATATCTCCACTCGAGGCAATACCACCAATAGACGAGCGCTACCTTGCGGATGCTCTGGAAAGCGTGCCCTTGATCAAGGGTGATAACGTGATGGTTCCTTATTTTGGTGGCAGGCTGACATTTCAGATAATAGGAATAACGCCACCACCTGCTGTCGATACTGCTGCATTAGTTACCAGCAAGACAACATTCACCATTACCGAAAAGGATGAAGCCTTACGAGGAATGCCCCAGGTATCTTATGAGGATATAGGCGGCCTAAGAGATGAAATGCAAAAGGTCAGAGAAATGATAGAGCTGCCTCTAAGACACCCAGAGATATTTGAAAAGCTTGGAATAGAGGCTCCCAAAGGTGTACTGCTTTTCGGTCCTCCAGGTACAGGGAAGACATTGTTAGCCAAGGCGGTTGCAAGCGAGAGCAACTCTCACTTTATTAGCATCTCAGGACCTGAAATCATGAGTAAATTCTACGGCGAATCTGAGGCGCGCTTGAGAGAGATATTCAAGGAGGCAAGAGAGAAAGCTCCAACCATCATTTTCATCGACGAGATCGACTCTATTGCGCCAAAGAGAGAAGAGGTAATGGGAGAAGTTGAGAGAAGAGTCGTCTCTCAAATGTTGTCATTGATGGATGGCCTTGAGGGCCGAGGCAAGGTCATTGTTATTGCTGCGACCAATAGGCAAAATGCTCTTGACCCTGCTTTGAGAAGACCCGGAAGGTTCGATAGAGAAATCGAGATCAAAGTACCAGACAAGAATGGACGCTTGGAAATTCTTCAGATTCATAGTCGTAACATGCCCCTTGACACAGATGTAGACCAGAAGAGGATTGCGGCCATTACACATGGTTTTGTAGGCGCAGATTTAGAATACCTTTGTAAAGAAGCAGCCATGAAGTGTCTTCGGAGATTATTGCCAGACCTCAATCTAGAAGATGAGAAATTGCCGCCGGAAACACTCGATAAGCTGATTATAACACAAAATGATTTTAATCAGGCAATAAAAGATGTCATGCCTTCAGCCATGAGGGAGGTATTTTTAGAATCTCCTGACGTAAAATGGGACGACATTGGAGGGCTTGAAGGAGTAAAGAGAGAATTACAGGAAGCAGTAGAGTGGCCGCTCAGGTACCCGGACCTATATGCAAAAATAGGTCACACGGTTCCAAAAGGCATTTTGTTGCATGGCCCATCTGGAACTGGCAAGACTATGCTGGCAAAAGCCGTGGCAACTGAATCTGAAGCCAATTTTATTTCAGTAAAAGGACCTGAACTTTTGAGCAAATGGGTTGGGGAATCCGAACGCGGTATACGTGAGATCTTTCGTAGAGCAAGGCAGGCAGCTCCCTGCGTCGTGTTTTTTGACGAGATCGATTCGATAGCTATGGCAAGAGGCGGAGGCCTGGGAGGAGAAATGGGTGGCGGTAGCATAGGAACGAATGATAGGGTAATCTCGCAGATCTTGACGGAGCTGGACGGAATTAGTGAGTTACATGGAGTCGTTGTGCTTGCGGCTACCAACAGGCCGGACATGATTGATACCGCTTTATTGAGGCCTGGAAGGTTTGATAGGATAGTATTTGTACCAAACCCAGACAGAAGAACGAGAAAAAGAATACTTGAAATCTATGCTACTGATAAACCGGTAGGGGCAGATGTAGACCTTGAGAAAATAGCAGACATAACAGACGGTTTTAGCGGAGCCGACGCCGCTGCCATTGTGAATACAGCTATATCCCTTGTGCTACACGAATATCTGGCGAAGTACCCGACACCGGAAGAAGCGGCAAAGCATGCATCAGAAGCATACGTAATGATGCGTCACTTTGAAGAATCGGTCAAGAAGATAAGGACTCAAAGGGAGAGGAAGCCTGAAGAAACGAGAGCGCTTTCATATTACCGGTAGTGATTGACAAACAAAGAGGCAGTGCTGCTCTTACTCCCTCACTTTTTCTTGTTTGCATGGCTGGGTCACCATTTTCTCTAGAAATGTGCATATTCCATGTGAAGTCTAGCTCTCCAGCTACTCTCCACATCCAAAGTATCAATTTGGATAACGTACCTTTACTTCATGAAATGGCTGCAAATGCAAAAAAGAGCAAATGTGCATCATAAAGATTAGACACTCTAGGCGGATTGGTAGCTTTTGAGTCATCGGTCGATTATCTGTCTATTACCAGCACATTTGTTGGCTTTACTCATTTTCAAGGAATAAAAAAATAAAGGCAGTACGATGCAGGCGGATCTGCCTCATTGATCCAATATCCTATTTGTTCATTCTGAGCACATCTACTTGACCACTGTGTAGCCAATCCTTCAGCTCATCATGTGTTGGCTTGGCGTCGTGCTTGCCTGCCAAATGAAGATGCAGAAGAACATAGTTAATTTGGTTGAGCAGGGGCTTGTTTGATTCGTCGCCTTTGCGAGCCTTTTGCTTCAGATCAGCTGGAACAGTATTCCACCATTCTTCAAACTTGCGTGTCATCTATTCCGTACAAGGATCGAGGGAGTACTTTAATCTTTCATCTTTGATGATATATTTTCAGTCAGCCAAAGTGTTGGTCCCGAAAGGAGAATCAATGGAGAGATATATGATGTATGACCAGATAGTTATTTTAAGAGTACAGGATCATGATCTTTAGCTGATGGTAAAGTGAGTATTAAAGAAGACGAAGAACAACAACGACGACAAGTCATTACAATTCAATACAAAAACAACTTGCCACTAGTTTGTGTAGGAATCATAGATGCAGGCAGCAATAAGAAAATTATTGTCGATGCTCACCTCGATTTTGCTTCATCAAAGACGATTATTCCCACCTATATTGCAAATGAGATGAACCTTTCCTTTGCTGGAAGCGATGAAACAGCAACAGGAGCAGGAATAATCTATATCCCGTATTATGAAGTCTCAATTGAGATTTTTGGAAAAATCTATGATAACATACACATTGGATGCCTTGATTTACCGGAGCAGACACCAGCCAAGGCACTAGTCGGTCGTGATATACTTGATAACTACAGGATATGCCTTGATGGAATAAGAAAGGAAATACGAGTATGCTAGAGGTCTTCCTTCTTGCCTTGGACACAAGTGCCATCAAGACCCTGTCCTGGACGGTCTAAAAGAGATAAGTTAAAAATGTCCACATAGAGCGAGCATCCAATCGTCGGGGAGTGACGGTAGAATTATGAGACAAGTTCTTTAGTATCGATAGCCCCCTTACGGGCTTCATATGTCCCTCTGTTACGTGAAGGTAAAAACTTTATGCACACAACAATTTCTCTGGAGGTAGATATTGCTTTGGTACGGTAATTGTAATGTTTCCTCTCTTCTGAATATCCGTCTTTCTTCCTTATGAGTATGTGTTACAAGAACTTGCGGTGGACTGGTGGACAATAATCAAAGCCGAATGGATAGATACCGGACAGTTTGGTGAATAGTGACATACAGTAAAAAAGCCATCTTTTTATGTTCTTTATTTTGCTATGACACACCACAATCTGCCTCACGTAACAGAAAGCTACAGGAACATTGACGTTTCCGGTCGATGCTGCGAGCTATCCTTTTGGTCCCAGATATGGGACAAGCGATTCCGTGAAGTCGTCAGATTCCCTCCAGCAACTGAGGTGGGTTTTACACCTCTTTTCGGGAATTCTTAAATCCCTTTCCTGGGTTAAATGAGGAAAATGAATGTACAAGTGCTAAATGGCAATATCCCGGTGCTTGGATT
>DATDKS010000100.1:0-6746 GCA_036519825.1 Nitrososphaera sp.
TTAACTTATATTTTCTTTTCCAAATGCAAACTGGTCATATTAATTCCCCAAATAGCCTTGGAGGTCAAGGTTTTTCTTATTGGCAAGACATTAAATGGCTCCTTTGCTTTAGGCTTCAAAACTCAATAAAGCTGGTTGCAGTGTCAACCGAAGCAAGAGCCACAAGTACATATACACATTAGCATTTCTATTTTTGATATAACACCAAGCAAAAAAAATGGCACTGGAGTACTCAACTTTCTCTTCTGCTTCCGTCTATTTTCTTAAAGTATTTATGAATAGATGAGCCGTACTGAAGTGCCTTCTTCGGCTTCATTGCCGATTCTTCTGGCACGCCTGCATCAAGCGCCACCTGCCGCAGAATGTGTTTCCTTATCATATCGTCAGGTCCTTTGATCTTTTGATCGAGTGGAATAGTCTTGGCAAATTTGATGAACGTGGGAGTTAGAAAGGGTTGTCGGACTTGTATATCTAATTGAGCTGCTACGATTTTGATTTCTTCCATAAGATCAAATTCATTAGCTATATTGCGAGCCATTAACGTGCTTAACTCAGCAACTCCCCCATGATAGACGCTACGGTATCTATCATATCCGCAGAAGAGCTCGTCGCACCCATTTGCGCTTAAGACCACATTTAGGCGATTCTGTTTTGCGAGCCTGCAGATGTAAAAATAGGCCATGCAGTTTTCAATGTGGGACGTATTCTTGCAGTGGATCGTTTGTTGTATACACTTTAGGTTTTCTTCAAAGTCGCTATAGTCAATCTCGTATACACTATGATGCATGCCCATTTTTGATGCGATACCTTTTGAGAAATTGATATCATGAGAGCCGGAAAACCCTATCGTTACAAGCGTAACTTGTTTCCTCAGATGATGGCATATCATGGCAAGAAGAGAGCTGTCCACCCCGCCTGAAAAAGCTACAGCTACTCTTGGGATTTCTGATATACTCTCGGATACTGCATCACAGAGAGCCTGTTTTAAGGCAACCAATCAATTAAGACCTTCTAAAAATTACTCTTTATGCCCAGATAAATGAGCATACACACACACACATCACTACAGTGAAAAACGCTTTACATATATATGCTCCAAACCAGATTCTCTTAGAATAGGAATAGCAAAAAAAATGACCAAAGAGAGGATCGTTCTTAACAGCGATCTCCGGTATATTGACAGAGGCACTCTGCTGCGAAGCAGATCAGAATTATCTATTGCAAAAATATTGTCATTTCTTAATCAAAATTATGAGTATGATGTCAATGTAAAAATGCCAGACGGCGACTGTATGAA
Organism: Nitrososphaera sp.; assembly: GCA_036519825.1. GTDB lineage: Archaea > Thermoproteota > Nitrososphaeria > Nitrososphaerales > Nitrososphaeraceae > Nitrososphaera. Next base: position 1,298 of record DATDKS010000100.1, read on the forward strand.
AATTGACTTCAAAACAGGAGTAGGCAACAAATACATCGAAGTTGTAGATTCTGAAGAGGATGCTATCAAGTTCAAGCATATACGCGACAAGCTGCCAACACTTGACATAATTGCTGTCGGCCACTCGAAGTTTGCAAGCAGAATAAAGGAAATAGACTCACTTTTCTTTTTCGATAGTAGTAACCACATGCAGACTGGCTCAATATTTATTGAGGACCCAACGCTTGCATTCGACTATGCTCACATCCTGCCGCTGGTAGAGAAATGCTCAGTTCTCCACGGCCACACATCTACTGTAATGGTGGAGATAATTGGTAGCATGAAGAACAACTTGGTGGTTGATTTTGGAGAAGCAAAGAGGATAATCAAAGAGACGCTCAGTGCAATAGATCACAAGTTCTTCATCAACAAGAAATACCTGCAGAGGGAAGACGACGTCCACTATTATGTCTCATTCGAGGGCCCAAAAGGATACTTTAACCTTCAGCTGCCAAAATCTACTACTTACATACTATCTGGTGAAGCGACAGTTGAGAAGCTTTCTTCAGAAATAATCAGACTCCTTGCACCTAAAATGCCCCAGAATGTCGAGGCCCTTGGGGTATACATCTATGAGGGGATCAACAAGGGCGCTCACATCATTGCAGGAGTAAGAAAAGAGGACTAGTTGCGGAGCGATAAAGCTCTTGTAATGCTTTCTGGTGGACTGGACTCTGCCACGTGTCTTTACTGGGCAAAAGAAAAATATAATGACGTTTCTGCAATTACGTTCAACTACTTTGGAAGACTTGTGCAAGAAAAGCGCGCTGCAGCAATGCTGGTTAAAGCAGCTGGCATACAGAATCTCATAGAAATAGATCTGCCATTTGTAAAGGAAGCAGGTGACTTTTTTTATGATGGGCGCTTCAAAAAAAACCCTGATCCTGACGGTGAGGGGTGGTCGTCGTCATATGTACCGGCTAGGAACATGATATTCTATTCTATAGCTGCCCACTATGCAGAATACCTTGATGCCAAATGGATCATCGGCGGCCATAATCTGCACGATGTCAAATTCTTCAAAGACGCTTCAAAAAATTATATAGGCAAATTAAACCGGCTTTTCAAAGAAGGATGCCTCTTGTGCAATGATGGCCAAGCATATCAAATACTGCTTCCCCTAGCAGAGATGAATAGGAAACAAATAATCAAGCTTGCTATTAATCTGAAAGCGCCAATAGAGCTGACATGGAGCTGTCATAGAGAAGGAAGCATTCACTGCGGCGAGTGCTATGCGTGCAGACAGAGACTTGAGGCGTTTGACCTTCTTGGTCTCAAAGACCCTGTATTTTTTTTCTTCAAATGATGAGCCTGATTCACTCCATCATTATCCTGTCAGTACTGCTCAATCTGATATTGCTGAGATAAATAGTGTCAAACGAATTGATATCTGTCTGGACATGTATGATGCCTTTGCCTGGCATAACGTTTAAGATTATACCAAATCCCACTACTTTGCCATTTGAACCAAGGCCTACGAACATCTCCTTCATGCTTTCTTGCATTAGCTGTGTTATAGATGGATGAAATAATAGCTCCGAAGGCGAAAATGAATGATCCATGTATACAGCGTTAATTTGCGAGAGTTCAGCAGTGGATGATCCATTGCCAACGTACCGGAGGAATTGATCCAACCGGCGGTTGAATCGCTCAAACCTTGACTTGTACGTCTGGCTACTGGGTCTAGCATGCATCACCTGCCAAGGCCCAGTCTTCAATGTATCAAACAATGCACCGTCGTCGTCGTCGTTTTCACCCAATGATATTATTGCGTCAGGTTGCAACTCTTCTGCAATTGTTGCCTTGTACTGAACGCCACCATTGCTCACATAGCCATCTGTATTGACAATGGTAATATTGGCGCGAGGGCTGATCCTGTCTAGTAGGGATCTTAACTTTTTTGCGATCAAGTCCTCAAACCCTGTAGGGGTTATACTTCCGACAAATTCAAACATGGAAGAAGACGACAGGGTATCAACATCTCTCAAGTCGGTTACCGGCTTTGAGAGAATTGCAGCTCCGATGGCTGTAGGTGGGGCTAAGTCACCCTGACCAATGTCTCCATCTATAACGCAAGGAACAAGCCCACGCCTGATAGCCAAATTCGCAAGATATATTGTAAGCGTGGACTTGCCAGTATCGGTGGCCCCTACCACCATCACTGTAATTTTTTTGCCTGCAGCCAAGGCAGACAACACCTGGTGGGCAAGACTGCGCCACATTGATGTTCCTGCGTAATTTGGATGAGCCCACCATAGCCGGGCGCCATATCCAAGCCGAATTTGCAGCATGCACCTGTTGCTTAGCTCAAATGGGAGCGCCTTGCCAGCCCTTACCTTTACCGTCTTCCCAGACACGTCAGTTCCAAGAATATGACACACTCCTTTTACAACTACCTTGGCGGGACCCTTTACCATGCGAACCTTCATCGCGTAATACGCCCTCCCCCCTCTAGTGCACTACTATTACTACTACTGCAGATGTTGCTTCAAATGATTTTTCCACACTGAGCATTTGATATGAGAGAAGGGATTCTAAACGTTTATTTCTCTATTACGGCGTTCTAGCGCTAAATTTGTCGGCCTCGACAGGCCCTGACTCTGAGCGTCCTCCCGCAGAGCATCCACACCAACATCAGCTTGTGCGCACTCTGAGCCTCATGGATATCATTATGGTGGGCATTGCTGGTATGATTGGTGGTGCAATATTCGTACTTACTGGACCAGCAATTGGTTTGGCAGGCAGCGCGGTCATTCTTGCATTCATAATCAACGCCATAATTACGCTCTTTACAGCGATGGCATATGCAGAGCTTGGCTCTGCAATGCCGGAGGCAGGAGGAGGGTACCTGTGGATAAGGGAGGGATTGCCTCGCCCTAATGCCTTTATCAGTGGCTGGATGGCATGGTTTGCTCATATCATAGCAGGGAGCCTCTATGCGGTTGGCTTTGGAGCCTTCATGTACTATCTGCTTGGCCCAAACGTTGCCGGCATCTTGTCCGATCAACCTTTGCTCGGTGTGATCCCATTTGACAAGTTGATAGCCGTAGCATCCATCATTGCATTCATGTATATCAACATAAAGGGGACTTCTGAAACAGGCAAAACAGGCAGTATAGTTACAATCGTGCAGCTTGGCACGATCTTCGCCCTGTTAGGCGCTGGCTTTTGGAGCATGCACAATCACCCGAATTGGACAGCCAACTTTGATAACTTTATGCCGACAGGCATAGCGGGCTTGGTAGCTGCAATGGGCTTCACCTTCATAGCTTTTGAAGGTTATGAGATTATTGTACAGACAGGAGAGGAAGTCAAGAACCCAAAACGTAACATACCAAGAGCGATCTTCATCTCACTTGCAATTGTAGTCACGCTCTACTGCCTGGTGGCACTTGTCTCCATAGGTGCAATCTCGCCTGAAGGCATTGCTGCTTGGAGATTCATAGGCCAAGGTGGCGAGCTTGGAATCATGAAGGCTGCAGAGCTCTTTTTGCCCTATGGTACATTGGTAGTGCTTGGCGGGGGAATGATATCGACACTGGCAGCGCTTAACGCCACCACATTTTCCTCAGCGAGGGTAGCATTTGCGATGGGTCGGCACTATAACCTTCCACACAAGCTTAGCTCCATTCACCCTGTAAATAGAACACCCCACATTGCGATAATAATTTCCGGTGTGATCATGGCGTTTATGGCGTATGCACTACCGCTTGCCGATATTGCAGTGGCGGCAGGCGTCATCTTTCTTCTGTTATTTACGCAGGTGAACATTGCAGTCATAACTATACGCAGGATATATGGTGACAAGCTCTCTTATGGGTTCAAGACACCATTCTTCCCGGTGATACCAATTGCAGGCATTTTCCTAAATTTAGGGCTTGCATTGTACTTGCTTGTCACTGAACCCCTAAGCTGGGGCATAACTATTCTCTGGATCTTGGTTGGCTTTGTACTATATAGGATGTACACATTCAAGCAGGAGATAAAGCACTATGCGCCTATAGTAACGTCTGAAGGAGACCTCAAGAGGCAGGATTTTCGCATCCTCATTCCATATACTCCGGAAAACCCTGATCGGCTGTTGAAATATGCCATAAGAATAGCCAAAGAGACGGCGGGCGAGGTAAATATACTACGTGTTATTACTGTGCCACATCAGACACCACTTTCTGCTGGGGTGGCCTTTGCCGACACTGCCAAGCGCTCCTTTGACCCGCTGGAAAAAATACTGGACGAAGAGAATATCCCAAGCCACTACCTCGTGAGGGTTTCACATGATGCGACTGAAGCAATTCTTGCAACCATTGAAGAGCAGAGGATAGACCTCCTTGTCACTGAATTTGAGACTCTTCGCCACGACTTGAAGCTTTTGACTCTGATGACCTGCAAGGTGATTGCGATAAAGGCAGACAATGACACACTCGAGCTGGAGCCCAAGCAAGAGCATATTGACATAGAGAGGAGGAGGAGTAGGATAAGGCAGGCGCGTACAGATTCAGAAAGGATGAGCATGGTCGTAGTATACGATGGAGGCGGCCACTCAGATGTCTTGCTAAAAGCTACGAGCTGGCTGGAGCACTCCGGCGGGTTCAGAGTGAGTCTAATTTCGGTCGTCAGAGGAGGAGGCGGAGGCGGCAGCAATCATAAAAGCAGCAGCGTCTCAATGCAGCAGGACTACTTGAGCAACCTGGGTGTCAACCTAAAGGAAGTCACACTGCCGGAAGGAAGCCCGATGGCTGCTGATGGCGTCCTTGCAGCAGTCAGCTTATTCCAGCCAGACATTGTCGTAATGGGTGCCTCTGTGGGCCGCCACTCTGTGTTTGAGAACCCTGACTTCTTGGCTCTGCTTGATCAGTTCAACTGCCCCGTGGTAGTAGCAAGAGACTTTACCATACCCGGTGTGCACTGGGCCAAATCAGCCATTATGAGAGTGCTAAAATAATGGGGCAGCAGTTATTCAAATAATCCGTTAGCTTTTTGTCTTCCACTTATTCTAGCACTCTGCCTTTTTGGCTTCTTCTTATGTCTTTTTTATTCTCTAGTTCCTTCTTGATATACATCTCTCTTCCAGATTTGGACTAGCCCTCTTGCGACGCTCTATATGCAATGCGGGTTTGGTTTTTGGGTAGAGGCATATGTGTAATCATGCTCAAATTGAAATAACGCTGCAAAAAAAATCATGGTGTGGTGCTGATAGCATGGTTCTTTGGAAGTATACGAAATATCTTTCCGTCGTCGTGAGTAAGCGATAGTACATACAAATATCCATCCGGACCAGTCTCTAAATCTACTATTCTTCCAAAGTTCCTGCCAAAAACTGAAGGAATATAACCTTGAGGATTATTTTCAACTTTGTCTTCTAATGGTCCTCGGAGGTAAAGATTATCTCTTTGTTGATTTAAATGGAAAT
>DATDKS010000101.1:0-11199 GCA_036519825.1 Nitrososphaera sp.
ATTGAATTGTGATTGCCTGTCACTCTTGGTTGAAAATGAAAGGGCTCCCGGTGGTAACTTTAATGTATAGTCAGCTTTTCAAGATGTTTCTTATAACTAGGCATTGCAAGCTAATTCAAAAAAATAATCTTAAATCTGTACTATTTATTTTATCCACCCGTCATCCTTGTAAAGAGGCTGTTGGCGTGGTTGGTTGCCTTGATATAGTCTAAGTTGGCAAGGGCTACTACTGCAGATTCTCTTACTTCTTCGCTTTCGTCCTTGAGTGCTTCGCTAAGTGTCTTTCTTGCTTCTTCAGAGCCTATGACACCTAACGCTACTGCAGCTTCGTGGCGGACAAAAAAACTTGGGTCAGACCTAACAGCTTCTGCAAGGGCGGGTATGCCGCTCCTGGATCCAAGCTGGCCAAGTGAAAAGGCAGCCTCGTGTCTTACAAGGGCATTGTTGTCATATTTTAGAACTTTGCCAATGGGTTCGACTGCATTTTCCACGCCAAGGCCAGCAAGGATACATACTGCTCGGGTGCGCACTATGTTATCTTGATGGTCAAGGAGTTCCTTAAAGTACTGCTCATTGTTGTTCTCAAATTGTTTTTCCATTTCTTCAAAAAGCTTGATCCTGTCGTAATATATGGAGCCACTCATGATGGGTAGGGCGGTATATGTGATCAAGGTCTTTTATTTTTTCGCCTAGGGGACTATTTCTTTAGAATAGAATTTCATATTTACACTAAACCTAGATGGTTAATAATAATAATAATAATAATAACAATAATAACCATCGACTCCTGAAACTCTTCGTCTTGGAATGGGTGTTTAGTTTGACGTATCAGATGAGGATTATTACTAGAATCAACAAGCTAGTTGGGTATTATTATCTGCAGAAGATATAGCGTCATCTTGTAATCTGCGGCACCTCAAGATTGCATATTTTGTTTGCCAAGTACGCAAGATAAGGCTTCAATTTCATAACATGAAATAAGGAATGAAATAGTTACAAGACAATTGGGCACAGCTGTCTGTCCGAACTGTTATTATATTGCCCACACCAAGCTTACCAGCCATATTAAATATGCGCGTAAGATACTGGCGGCTCAACATTACGGAAGTTTTGGAAGCGACTTATCCTACGGAAAAAGCCAACCACTGGGACATCAAGTGCATGCAGGGTGAATACGAGCACTTTGGAGTCTTTTGGTATCGCTATGGCACACCCTTTGATAAGGAGCCCGTGCATGGGATATGTTTTTACTATAACGATGTTTCCAGGAAAATCATTGACGATCTCGCTTCGTTCCTGCAATCTAACTTTGGAGGAAAGCTACTTTCCATGCACAGCAGGGGCTTCCTACAAGGGTCAAAAGAGTTTGCAGACGGAAAATCAATAGGCACGCTTGCCAATGAGCTGAGTCTTAGATTTAGTGCTCCGGTCGAGCTCACGATAGAATTCGAAAAGATGGCCAAGGAAGAGATCGATCAAGAGTCGTTCAAGCTTCCTTCTTCAAAAGCCCTTCCGATAACCGGGCCTGGCTGACGCTGAATAGTAGTGGCTGGAGTATCGGTAGTGGTATAGTATTATATTTCTCGGCTACTAACCAACTGATGTCAATGGTCGTGGAGATGAGCATCAGGGAGCATCTTGAGGAGCTCAGGACCAGAACACTGAGGATAGCTATAGTAATAATCATCATCACCATATTTGCTATGACGTTTGATCTGCGGCCAATCCAGATTGGTGGCATTCCCCTAGCATACCCCTATCCAGACCCTTTACACAACATCTCCATTCGCCTTACTTTCTACATGCAGGAGAGCCTGCTGCCAAAAGAAGTGAGCCTTATTCAGACCGCTCCAGGTCAGGCATTTTTTTCTCAGATTTATGTTTCTGTGCTAATAGGCCTAACAGTCTCTATTCCTTTCATAACGAGAGAGATATCGGCGTTCATCGCACCTGCGATAAGCTCTAAGACAAAAATTGGATTGAGAAACGTATTCCTTCCTTCAGTGGCGCTTTTTATTGGAGGCATTGCCTTCTCCTACATTCTATTAATACCGTACATCCTTAACTTTTTATACAACTACGGAGAGGCTCTTAACGCTGCCACTTTTCTCACGATCGACAATTTTATTTCGTTCGTGTTGCAGTTCTTTCTTGGCTTTGGGATCGCCTTCCAACTGCCGATAGTGATGTACGGCATATCACTTACTGGTGCTATTTCGCCTAGGTTCTGGCGAGGTAATATCCGCTATGCTGTGCTCGTTCTGGTCATATTCGGCGCGCTAATAACACCTGACGGCAGTGGAGTAACGATGTGGTTTATAGCTATCCCCATGTTGCTTCTTTACCTTGCAGGCATGCTAGTAGTTGAAAGAAGGGCCGCATCAGCAGCAGTAATGAAAACTAACACATAAATCTTAATTAGTCTTATACTATATATATAATGATCTTGGCTGAAGGAATCTCAAATCTTATAATGCAGTTTGCAGGCCTAGGAGGCTTTGAATGGATTATTATCATAGGATTGATTGTAGTAGTATTTTTTGGCGTGAGAAGGATTCCTGAGCTTGCAAAATCGTTTGGCAAGGCTAGCGCCGAGTTCCAAAAGGCAAGAATTCAGGCGAAAAGAGAGCTCCAACAAATGCAAAGTCAAGGAAATGTTGGCAGGGAAAAGCTTGAAACAATAGCTGAATCGCTTGGCATTGATTATACTAATAAAAACGACGACGAGTTGAGGGCTGCAATTGAGATAGAGCTCAACAAGACCAAGCAATAGCTTGGAACCTTTTTATTAGATCCTTTTTTCACCTGAAACCATTGATCAGTCTTGAGCAGGTCGCAGCTATCGTTGGCGGCTATGACTTGAAGAATATTACGGTAGGCACCATCGGCAGCCACTCAGCACTCGAAATAATGGATGGTGCAAAAGATGAGAACCTCAAGACGATATGCATATGTCAGAAAGGCAGAGAACAGCCATACAGGCGGTTCAAGCGGCTTGCTGATGAAATCATTTTGCTCGACAAATTCTCAGACATATTGTATGCCGAGAACCAAGAAAAGTTGAGGCAATTCAGCACCATAATGGTGGCTCACAGGGCTTTTACTGCTTATTTAGGCTATGACAGCATTGAAAACGATCTGAAAGTGCCAGTCTTTGGCAACAGGTTGCTCTTGCGTGCAGAAGAGCGGACTGCACCAAGAAACCAGTACTATCTGCTGGAAAAGGCAGGCATACGTCATCCGAAGATATATCACAAGGCTTTAGACATAGACGGCCCGGCTATGATAAAGGTGCAGGAAGCTAGGCGCAATCTGGAAAGAGCATTTTTCATGGCATCCTCGTACGAAGACTACGAGAAAAAGTCAAAGCAAAAGATCGAACAGGGACTTGTGACAAAGCAGGATCTCGACAGCGCAACAATTGAGGAATATGTGCCAGGCACCTATTTTAATTTGAATTTCTTTGTCTCTCCTCTTACAGGTGAAACAGAATTTCTTGGAATAGAGCGGAGACTTCAAACTAACATACATGACATTGTATCACTCTCCGCAAAACAGCAGCTGGAAATTGATGTCCAAATACAGAATATCGAAGTAGGTCACACTCCAGCCAGTATAAGGGAGTCACTTCTAGAGAAAGTCTTTGAAATGGGCGACAGGATAGCTGTGGCAACAAGAAAAGAGTATCCACCAGGGATAATTGGCCCTATTTCGCTTCAGAGCATTGTGACAGTTGACCTTGACTTTGTAGTATACGACGTTTCGCTGCGCGTGCCAGGTAATCCTATAATGGCGACTACTAGCCCCTATGCAAAATATTATTACGGCCATACGATGGGAGTAGGCCGCAGAATTGCCATGGAGATAAAGGAAGCTATTGGGCAAAGAAAGCTGCAGGACATTGTGACTTAATCTACCGCTCTATGGCTTCTTCAAAAAGGCCCTTTCTTACTTTGATTGGTATGTCATAGTAGGCTGCGAGTGCTATAGAGTCAGAAGCTCGATAATTGCGGAGGACAATCTCATCTTTTTTGCTCTTAAAGTAGAGATTTGCCCGCAGAACTGAGCCACTTTGGTAGACATGCACTTTGACCAGCAGAAGATCCTGCATTACGGCAATTTCTTCAACCAAGTTGTAGATAGTAGGTATACTGCCTTTGTCTCCTTCTTGAAAACGTGAAATGTGTCTTGCCACCTCGCCGGAAAAAGCTCTCATCGGGAACTCTTTGCCTTCATTTGACTTTAATACTACGACTCCTTCAAGCCCCAGCTGGTCTACGAACCCCACATAACTTATTCTGGCAAGAATGTATTCCTCATCCTCTTCAGGAGGGTTCGCTGACATTTTGTCGCTACTATAGTAGACCTACAGAGAATTAAGGGTTTACGGAGCTACGATAGGATTTAATTTGTAGTCGCAGCTAATTTCATTTACAGTTAATCAGACATGAAAGAGAAGAAATGGCAGGGTTTAAGGGAAAGCGGCTTTAGAGTCTTTTTCGTAGGCTTCTTCTCGCTTATAATTGCATTTCTGATATATAGCCGACTCACGATGCCTTCTTCAGAGCTACTGAGGATTGAATCGCATGAACTGATCGGGCTTGCATATGGCATGCTTGCCATAACTGCGGCTTCCATAGTATCGATGTTATACGGTGCATACTTAATTTTTCGGTCAGAGAAGATCCGTACTGCATTAGACTTTACTGACAGCCTGATTTCATTTATCACAGGCCCATTTTCCGGCCGAAACTATTGGAAAATAATGACAGTTGCTGCAATTAGTTATGGGATCTTTTTTGGCTTTCTCTCTCAGATATTTGTATACCGAGCGGATGTGTCTTTTACGGAAAAGGGGATCAAGGTGCCATCGCTTGACTTAATACCGTGCTGTGCTGCCCCCGGCTACATGCCTATGCTTACTTTCTACATTACTGATCATTTTTTGATATTGATAATACCGATCAATGTGATGCTTGCTACTATTGTATCTTTGCTGGTAGGCTTTAATGTTGCACTCAGCGTCTTTGCATTTAGGTTGAAAAAGTCGCTTCAGACAAAGACATCCCTTGCTGCAGGCATTGGGGCCACAACCGGCCTGTTTGTAGGGTGCCCCACATGCGCTGGCAGTCTCATTTCAGCCCTGCTTGGAATTGGAGTGGCCGGAGCAGGAGGCACAAGCGCAAGCGTGCTTGCCCCTTTCCAGACGCTCTTTATAGCGGCGAGCATCCCTGCCTTGGTCGTTGCGCCGTTCCTGACTGCTCGAAGCATCAAATCGGCTTCAAGCTGTAACATTACCTGATTCTATTCCTGTGTTGCCATAAGCTCAAACCCGGTCATCTTTTTTGATATACTATCTAGGTACATCTGCATGTGGGGTTCTGCAATCCATATTTTCCCATCGCCAAAGAGGTAGCCGTACCTCTGCGAGCTTCCTATTTTCTCACGCATCTTAAGCTCCTCAAGGTAAATATGCGGTATTGTTGAGTCGTCAAATCCATGTTTCCTTGCAATAGCGTCTAACATCCCATGCATCCCCGAGCCGTGCTGTGCCGCCTCCTTGATCCTGTAGGAGATATCCTTAGGTATACCGAGGGCCTCTGCAAGCTTTCTATGTACGTGCTTGCCAAAATTATCACCTCCGCCCTTAACATTGAGCCGCAAGCTGGTTGCTAGTGCAACCTTGATCACTTCAGGGTCGAGAAATGGTTCCCGCAGCTCAATGCTATGCGCCATAGTTATCTTGTCTTCACGCTCAAGCGTCTCCTTGTAGAGCAAAAGAAGATCCTCTATCATATGTCTGCGAAGCATTTTGTAACCTTCCTTTTCTACGACTTTAGCATACCAAGAATAGCCTCCAAATAGCTCATCTGCACCCTGACCTGTAAGCATCACTTTTATTCCGTCTTCATGGGCCAGCTTGACGGCAGCGTATACTGGCAGTGCCACTTCAACCTGTCCTGCGTTACTATCCTCGATGACATTCATCACTTCAGGTATCAACCTCTCCACTCCCTCTTGGTCAAGCTCACAAACCTTAAGCTTAAGTCCTAGTCTATCTGCTATCTGGCGTGCATTGGCAATGTCGCTAGATCCGCTCACGCCACCGGTGTAACATATTACTTCAGGCACCACCTTGGCTGCAAGGTATGCGATAAGCACGCTATCGATGCCACCAGAAAATATTATCCCTATCCTCTGGAAGTCTTGAACGCGTTTTTCCATCGCTTCAATCAGCGCCTTCCTATACGCTTCAACTGCAGATCGCATCGTCCTATGGATTATTCGGACCTTTTGCGGGATCGGGTCTGCAACTTGGAAGCTCTGAAGCCGACCGTCCTGCGAAATAATGATTGCACTACCAGGAAGTATGCCTCTTGTGGGCTCTTTTATGCCGATTCTCCACAGGGCTTTACGTTCAGATGCAAAAGCCACGAACCTGCTAGTATCCGCGTAATACAGCTGCCTAACACCTATCCTGTCCCTTACAAGTACTGTCTCGCCGGTCTTCTTATCCTGTATTGCAAGCGCATAGACACCATCAAGCTCGGCAACTGTTTTCTTTATTGCTCCAAGCAGGCTATTCTTCCTTAGATGATCCTCAATAAGGTGCACGATTACTTCGCTGTCTGTCATTGTAGTGAATTTGTGACGCCTTTCAAGCCGTTCTCTAATTTTTTTGTAGTTGTATATTTCGCCGTTGTGTTCCAGCAGAATCCTGCCGTCGCAGCTACGAAAAGGCTGGGCGCCGCAGGTGCCTCCGACTATTGCAAGGCGTGTGTGCCCAAGGGCGCTCTTCCCACTTACATTCTGAAATTGAAGTCGCATTTCCGAAATAGAATTGGTTTTGACAATGCGATCATCAGCAACTAAGCCGGCCCCATCTGGGCCGCGGTTCACCATACAGTGGAGCATCGAGCCTACCAGTGGCACAACGTTCTCACCCTTCTTGCTTAAAATTCCAGCTATTCCACACATATTGATAACTCCCTAACTAACTTTCAAAAGTCAAGCTCCCCTTTTTGTCAACAAAGCAGGAAGCTCGACTTCAATCACTATAATATAGTGAGTAATGGCTTAAAAAGCTTTATTCACAAAATTCTAATACTTTGAGAAGATCGGGTTCAGTTACTATTTTATCGCTTGCTTTTTTTATTTCCTCATCTTTGGGCATGAATGCAACGCCAACTCCTGCACGCTGTATCATGCAAATGTCAGACTTTGTATCGCCTACAGCCAGCGTGTTTTTTATAGGCACACAAAATTGCTCGGCACTCTTTTCCAAATGATATCGCTTGCAGACAGATATTTTGCAATAGCAGCCGATCTTATCCCACCCAAGCGGCATGTCAACCTTGCCGGTGATCTTACCGTTTAGTATCTGGAGCTTGTTTGCCATAACAAAATCGAGGTTCAACCTATTTGCCACCAAGCCTGCAGCTATGGTATAGCTATCGCTTATTATGCCGATCTTGTAGCCTCTGTGTTTCAATGCTGCAATTGTCCGCTCACAATTCTTGGTAAAAGGTATTGATGCAATAGCGGATTCCAAATCCTTTCTTGTGAGACCTGCAAATAGCTCCGCTATCGCCTTTGTCTGCTCGTGTCCAGGCATTAGCCCGCGTGACTGTATAGACCTTACTTTGTCTGATAGGTCAAAGCTGTCCGCAAGCGCAAAGACTAGCCTCCCCTGGATAAGCGTTCCATCCATGTCAAACGCTGCAAGGCTTGACAACATCATTCAGCATACGTGCTAGCCTTGCTTAGAACTTTTGCAAATTTTCGCACGTCGATGTCTTTAAATGGCTCAATTTTTAGCGGTGCAGGCGGCTCCTGTTGTTGATTTTCTTCCAGCATGTTTTTGCTGCGCAGAGCCTCTAATATCTTTTCACGAAGTTTTGGCGGACAGATCTTGCTATGATATATTGATCCTAGCGACCCAACTACCATTTCTTTCAAGTGATCGTCGCCCTTATCTTCATGGAAATGAGGATTGCGTGTTTCAACTTGCATTACTTCGACTCCCTTGTCCATCGCCTCCTGATTGGGGGTTGGGATAATGCCACCAAACTCTTCCAGGACATTTACCATTTCATAGGTCTCGATCGCATAGCCGGACGAATAGGTGAGTAGTTCGGCCAACTTTAGGGACATGCAGTGTTCGCCCGAGTTACCGGTACGCATTACTTCTGTCTCAAAGCCAGTATAGTACGATACTAGAGAATTCAGATGCTGGTTTGTTATCTCTGACACCCGTCCCCACTTACTGAAATAAAGCCCTGTTTCAGATATCTTTGGCTTGTAAATCCATGACACCCTGATCATAATGTAGGGTGTCTGAGACATTGCGATGCCTGATGCAAAGATCTTAACATACTCATTGACTGCACCGGGCACATAGTTGTCTGCATCAATAAATCCAACAAACTCTTTGCCAGCCATCTTGGCAAGTAGCATTCCTATCACCATGCCCTCTGCCTTGCCAGCTCTCACCATGCCATCGGAGTCTAGGATGCTGGTGTAGCCTACATCCTTAAGCACTTCTGCTAGGACCGGATCACGCTGATGCAGAATGAATGCATTGCGCCCCACAAACCTGTTGAACTGTTGAAGCGCATCCTTTTCAAGCTTATATCTATCCACCGGCTGCCTCTGGCTATTCGATACTATGATTGTCAGACAATCATGCGGTATGCCACTCAGTACCCCTTCAAGCAGGCGCAATCGCTCTCCCTTCGTGGGGATCACTATGGCCATACGCCTCTCTATATCCGCGATCTGGTTGGTTCCTACATTCACTATGGATTCGGAGACAGGCCTGCCGTCATCAAATCCCGAGTCGAGCTCATAGACACGTTGCACTCCATGTAGGCTGGTCGCTCCAAACCTTTCAGTATACCTTGGCAGGTCAAGCTTCATTTCCTTTAGCATCCAAAGAAACACAACAATTGCTTATAGCAATTTATGCTAATGGCTATAGAAATTCGCTGCTGGACAATGTAATTTTTTGGATGTCAGGGTGAATATCATATCTTTAGAACATCTCGTGCCAAAAATCGCCAGCTGTAAGCCATTTGAGGCATGGCGACAAAGACGGAGGACAGCTTCAACAGATACAGAGTGGCAGCGTGAGGTATTATTGAACAACATGTTGCTAGTCTTTGAGTAGTAATAATATACTATAAGTTTTGTAGTGGATTGCAGAGAACGACCCTTTTTTTCAACTCTCATAACATGTTGCCATAAGTATGAGATTAAAGTAGCATGTGAGATTGCTTTCAGGTTGAGTATATCATACCAATATCTCTATCATCAATAATTTTGTAAAAACAGAGTCTATCACCGTTGACGCAGTAGTGACTATTGATGAAGTTAGATAATGCTGTAAAGAACCTTGGAATATTCAATAACTGTTTATAACATCTCTTGATGACCATGTTATGCTAGACAGAAAATATCAAAGAAAAAAGCATTTAGTAGAGAAATTCATCAAGAAATTCGGCAAGGTTGACCATTCTGTCATACTGAACAACGTCGATATTGACTATGATATTCTTATGAGGATACTGTCTGACTTGCGAAACGAAGGTCGGATCAAATAAATTTCTTCTGCTACAATAATGCAACAATTGGCATGAAGACCACTTTCGCAGTCCTCTGCGAGAGTGCTGCTCTGAAGATGATTTCCATGGAAGTAAAGGCGTCAAGCGCGGCTTGAAAGCATTTTGACACAGAAGATTAGGGGTTGTAAAATGATGATGCACGCTTGCAATATATGATGCAATTGGTTAATTTAATATCAAAATAATGAGGTACATTGAGAATGAGGACTAATGGTAGTGTTCTGCGGCCATTAGAGATTCTTTAGAACTATATGTTTGTCAAGGCATCGCTCATTAGAATATTGGTGAGGTGATTGCAGTGTGGTTCCAGGACTTCTTATTGTAATATAGTGAAGAGAGGACAGCCGCATTTTGAATAATCTAATCTACTCTAAGAACACCGTACTGAAACTGGTAAATAGTTTTTGGCTAATGTTTATAGAGAATATGGTCAGCGAGGGTGAGGAAAAATCTACTGCATCATGGTCTGACACAGAAATTGACGAAGATAAGACTATAGGATATGGCACTAGTAGGCGTGGAAGCCATCTAACAAAACCTAGTGAGGGTATTGCGGAATCTGAACACGTCGAGGGCAAACAAACTTAATTAATTTTTTGTCATTTTGCTTACGTCACTTAACTAGCATAAAATTGGCTTGCTGCTCGATGCATGTCTAATTTGTAATTTTAATTTTCTCTCATCCGCCCGCCCTCACGAGTATACTTGATGCCACATAATAGCTCCTTAATCTTCCCAAGCAAGAATTCTCAGGTACGGACTATTGACAACGTAGTATGTACTAAGTAAGGCGCTTCCATAACAGTTTGAAATATCTTTTCGACTTTTGCATCCATAAAAGTGGAACGATCTTGTTTATTTTATTGGTTCATTTCCTATTGCTTAAAATAGATCATGTATATTCATTAATCAAATGAACAACCAAATTATCATCATAAGTGGAATATTATTGGTTACATTACTTCTGCCTACTGTAACTGCTGACTTTCTGACTTTAGCAACACCAAATGCTTTTGGTCAACAAGCCGTTTTTGACAATATTGATAAAGGCAGTGGTCGTCGTCCTGTATGGGATATAACAGGAAATAATACTAGCAGTAATAATAATAATATGACAGACTATAATATTGTCACCATTAGCACCACAACAGGTACTAACGACAGTAGCTCTGTGCCTTCTGGCAATATGACTGAAACTACTCCTATGATAACGGTTCATGATATAATCAATTCAACTTATATTGCTCCCAAAGACGTCAACGAGGACGAATCCGAGAGGAGAATAGGTAGAGCAATAAGAGATAGAATTAATGACATCTCACATACAGTAGTTAGTAGTAATGCTACAATAATCTCCGCTGCAACGATAACAAATGGTTTTTTGGACGAATCCACTAGTATCAACAATTACACTAGATTGCTTGAGATTATCCCAGACCAAGTAGAGGCTGCATTGTCAGGGATTAAGGCCGTATCGCAACCAGCAAACCCTACGCTAGAGCTTCACACAGATATTGAATCGGTATGCATTGCTAACAATACCTCCCTTGCAAATTGTGATATGAATATTAGAATC
>DATDKS010000102.1:0-13243 GCA_036519825.1 Nitrososphaera sp.
AGACCGTCGTGAGACAGGTCGGTCTCTGCCTGACAGGGGCGTGGTTGTCTGAGGGGAAGTTGCCCCTAGTACGAGAGGAACAGGGCAGCGCAGCCTCTGGTTTATCAGCTGTCCGACAGGGCACGCTGAGCAGCTAAGCTGTCTAGGATAAGTCCTGAAAGCATCTAAGGACGAAGCCTTTCCCGAGAAAAGACAGCCTTCCGCAAGGAAAAGGGCGGCCATAGAAGATGGCGTTGATGGGATGGAGGTGTAAGCACCAAGCTTCGGCGAGGTGTTCAGCCTGCCATTCCCAATAGCCCAAAGCACTAGAATCAAATCAGTCTGTGCCATCAATCGTTGGTGGTAAGCCACAGACGTAGCACTGGTAACGGACACACCATCTTCTTGCAGCCTCCGGAAACACGCAAAGAACAGATACGTTCAGATATTGCAACAAGCACATCCTGTGATCCTTCCACGACGGTTGCATCTTTTTTATTCTTTTCATTCTTGTTATTCTTGATACAAGGAATTAACGAACTATTAAATCTGGGATGCGGATATGCTTCATTCTGAAGGTACCTCTTAATGCCTAGTATTTGCATATCTCATAAGGAAGACGTGGACGGTATATGCTCTGCTACGTTAGTCAAAGCAGCGTTTGATATTCCAAAAGTAGTGCTCGTAGATTATGCCAACATCCTCTCTAAGCTGGAAAAAGTGGCGGCCATGGTGGATAAAAATGAGCAGTTGTTCATATGCGATCTGGGCTTGTCGAAAAAGAATGAGCAGAAATTCACGGAGTTGCTTCACAAAATAGTTTCTACAGGCGTAGAAGTGAGCTACATTGATCATCATGATATCAGCAAAGAAACATTGCACGCCCTAAAGAAAGCAGGTGTGACACTCGTTCGCACGATTGAAGAGTGTACAAGCATGCAGGTTTATACAAAGTATAATAAAAAACTCCCAGAACATGCTGCATTTTTTGCAGCAATGGGTGCGCTCACCGATTATATGGAGAACAAACCCCTAGCCTCAGCTATAGTTTCAAAATTTGATAGGCAGTTCTTGATGCTTGAGTCGACCGCATTGTCATACATGATATCAGCGAACCAACACGATGATGCTTTTTTGATAAAGATGGTCGAGACACTTGCGAAGATGAAATACCCTCATGACATCAAAGGCGGATTCGACATGGCAGAAAAGTTTGCAAAAAGGGTAGCAACTGCAGTCGAGTCAATACGGGAATCGGTTGTCAAGTTGGACAATCTTGCCTACGCGCCCAGTGCGGTGGAGCTATCGTCAAGCATGGTAGTCAATTTCGTGCTAGGCTCTTCCGGCAAGCCTGCTGCAATGGTCTACAAGCTAAAGGATGATGTGAAGTCATATGTCATCTCGATACGGGGCTCAACTGATTGCAAGGTGCATCTTGGAAGATTAACAAACGATGTAGCATCAGAGCTAGGAGGAAGTGGAGGCGGGCACGACAGAGCATGCGGGGCAATAATCCCAAAAGCGAACCTTCAAAAATTTATAGAAACGCTTGATCAAAAGATAACTAGTAACACATATTAATTATAACTCAGATAACACGGATCCTAGCATTGACCCATGAACATAAACTGGAGTCTTTTGAAATTTTGTTTGAAATAGGAAGTTAATCGGATAAAAGGTTAGTCGGATGAGAACTCCGCTCCCGATTATGCGGCTAAACCTCTACTATAAACTCCATTTCGACGGTACTATTAAGAGGCAGGCTGCTTACGCCTACGGCTGACCTTGCGTGTTTACCTTTTTCGCCAAAGATATTTACTAGCAAATCTGAGGCACCGTTAATTACCTTCGAGTGGTCAACAAATGAAGGATCGCAGTTAACGAATCCTGTGACCTTAATAACTCGCTTGATCCTATCTAGGCTACCAAGAGATGACTTTAGTTGCGCGAGCGCGTTTATAGTACACAAGCGCGCGGCCTCCTGACCTACTTCTATTGAGTCAACCTTGCCTCTGAACTTGACCTGTTTGCCTTCTATTGGGATCTGCCCAGCTACAAAAGCGAGGTTGCCCGAAAGGACCACAGCCAGATAAGACCCGGACGGCTCTGGTGCAATAGGAAGGCTAATACCAAGTGAAGCAAGCTTTTCTTGTATCATACGATTCAACCCACTACACTCTATTATTTTACTTTGCTAAAAAATATCGCAATATTTTACAAGCATTATTGACTGATTCCTCGCAGGCATCATGAGAGTAGTATGTGTACAAGAGTTGGATTTGTGTGATGAACAACGAGGAGCAAATATAACAAGGCGCAATAGAATTTAACGTTCACCTACAGAATAAAATTTCCTCATGAGCAAACATAAATCGTGTGTTGTTTGGAGAAGCAAAAACCCAGTACACGCCCTCCATCGGTTTTTACTCTTACAAAGCTTCTAACTCTCGTCTTATCTTTGCGCATACAATATGTTTATTTGCTCTAGGAATTTACTAAAATTCTTTATGAAGTCATATGTACTTTTTTTGAATTCATGTGTACTTGCTATGAAGGAGCCTCTTACTGATGGCCGAGCTATGGTGATGAAATATTCACATAGTGTCGATTAAACAATCTTGAAAAGGAAAAGATTATAGAGCGACTAGTTCACAGGCAGGTGCATATCTATGCAGCGTGACCTTTTAAAAAATTACAAGCAGAAAACAAAAAAGTCAAGCCGCCTCTATTCCCGCGCTGTTAAACTGTTCCCGGGCGGCGTCAGTCACAATATTCGCTATTTTGAACCTTATCCGTTTTTTGTAACCGCCGCAAGGGGTAAGCAACTGAGCGATGTAGATGGCAATAAATACACAGATTACTGGATGGGACATTGGGCGCTCATTCTAGGTCACTCTCCAAAGGCGGTTGTAAACGCTCTAGCCGAGCAGGCCAAAAACGGTATGCTCTATGGCACAGTCAACAAATTGAGTGTTGAGCTCGGAGAAATCGTCCAAAAGCTCATGCCAGGGGCGGAAATGATGCGCTTTAGCAGTACTGGTTCAGAAGCCACGATGTATGCAATCAGACTTGCTCGTGCAAAAACGGGAAGACGAATAGTTGCCAAGGCGATAGGCGGCTGGCACGGCTTCAACACCGGACTTATGCAAACAGTCAACTATCCATTTGAGGAGGAGGAAGGGATAGGCCTTGTGCAGGATGAGGGGCAGTTTGTCGAGTCGATACCATTTAACAACCTTGACGCATCCCTCAAAGTCCTTGAGACGGTGAAGGACGATCTAGCCTGCATCATCATCGAGCCAGTGCTCGGTGGCGCGGGCTGCATTCCCCCTATCGACGGTTATCTGCAGGGTTTGGAGGAATTTGCTAAAAAGAACGGTAGCCTTTTCATACTAGATGAAATAGTGACAGGCTTCAGGCTGTCTCTCCATGGGGCTGCGAGTACTTACGGGCTAGAACCTGATCTGTTTACTCTTGGCAAGATAGCCGGTGGCGGAATGCCGATCGGGATATTATGTGGCGACAAAGACATAATGTGCCTTGCAGATCCTGTCGCAAGAGCACACAAAGAAGAACGCTGTGCTATAGGAGGCGGGACATTTTCAGCCAATCCCATGACGATGACAGCGGGTCTTGCGACGCTGGACTTTTTGAAGGAAAACAAACAGCAGATATATGGGAAAATTGACAGGCTCGGAGGCATGGCAAGGAAAGGACTAGCCAAACTATTTGCCGAATCACCAGTTCCATGCCAGGTGACAGGCGCAGGCTCCCTCTTCTTGATGCATTTTGGCAAGACCGATATTCACGATGCAACAGATGTCGCCACATCAGATAGAGAGCTTTTGAGAAAATACCACCTTGCCCTCATTGCAGATTACGGGATATTCTTTCTGCCGACCAAGATGGGAGCTCTTTCATATGTCCATGAAGAACGTGACGTAAAAAAGCTGCTTGAGGCAACAGAGAAAATAATGGTAGAGTCTGAACTGTTCGAGCGTCATTCTTAAGGCCCGTTTTTTATATTTCTAGAACCATTACAAACAAACCATACGCATTGCACAGAATGCTTACTCGACATCTTTTGTCTGTTCCATTCAAGCCTGATAAAGTTTAACTGTTAGAAATTGTTTGATTAAGAGCTTAATTGTAAATAATTAAGTGGAAATCTTTTTTTCAATTTACTAACAGAATGGTCAGCTCATCACAGTAAGGACGAACAACTACCTCAAGAGGAAAAATTGCCATAATAGTATGCTATATGAACAAGCTCAAAACTGATCCAGAGCTTTTTGGATGATCTTTTGGTCGTCAGCCGCTGGCGTCTGCTCCAGATATTTGACTAAGTCTTGTTTTGCACCTTGATTGTTGTCAAGCTGCATTCTTGCTATAGCTCGATTCTTGTATACCGGACCAAACCGGAATGGATTGATCTCTATTGCCTTACTGTAGTACGTTTCTGCAAGCGAATAATCCTTCTTCTTTAAATAATAGTTGCCAAGACCACGGTAGGCTAGATAGTACTTTGGATTCAGCTTGATTGCATTCTCGTAGCAAGGGACAGCCTGATCGGAATTTGTCTCATTATATATGCCACCAAGAAGGCTCCATGCTTGCGCGTTATCTGAGTCGATTTCTATAGCTTTCTGCAAACTTTCGATAGCCTCATTAACTTTTCCAAGTTGTCTCAACCCCTCTGCCTCAAAGGACATCCTGTTCGATTTGGCAAATTTGAGGTTTTCATCCTTTAGAAGGTCCTTCATATCTGAAGGAATCGTGATTATGGCAATCATGTCGTCTTGCTCCCAGTCCTGCTCAAACTTAGACTCTGGAATTGCGCCTACCGTGTCAGGCTCCGGGACATAGGTAAGGATCCTGCGCTCCTCGCTATTGTAGCCTGAAACGACCATTGCATGCTGCACAGTTGCCTGTATGCCAGGCATTATTACTATAGGTGGTATGCCTTGATCGATTCGCTTTTTCAGATCCTTCATCGAGCTTCTGTAAATGTACGATTCAAACCCGATTTTTTCTGCAATTTCAATACCGTGAATCATTGTGACACCTCTGTCCTTCGCAGCAGGTGCGTGCGGAGACAGGTCTTCACCCCAATATTTGATAACCACATTTATTACGAGTGGTAGATCCGCGCTGTCTTCCTTCTTGCTCACAAGCGGCAAGCTGATGAAGTGCTCTGGTTGGGATTCCAAGCCTACGCTTCTGTGCCTTGGAAGCAAATAAAATTCTTCTTATATCGTTAGAAAATTCCTTAGAAGCGTCAGTCCGTGACTTCCGCTCTTTTCTGGGTGGAACTGCGTGCCATAGATCCTACCGTCGCCGGCGAATAGTTCATGCTCGCAATACTTCGAGCTTGCAAGTGACTTAAATTTTGAGGGCAGCTTTGCAATACAGTATCTGTGGCTCTCGTATACTAAGATCGTTCTTTTCCCTTCAGTCAGCGCATTTACAGCTGAAATTGGCACTTCGGTCATTCCATGAACATGTGACGGCATCTTGCGAATTGAGCCTCCAAGCGTAAGCGCTATTATTTCCGCTCCGTAACAGATACCAAGGAGTGGCTTATGGCTATAGTCGCAGTATCTTATGATTCTAGAATTTACCGCATTTATTTCCTTGCTGTGTTTGCGCCTTCCTGACAGTATCACCCTGTCGCATCGATCAAGATCCGCGTTGGACACTTCAGAGAATCGTCTGTGAAAATAAGGCTTATTTAACTGATCAAAGCAAGTCAATATGTCTGCTACAAATGGTGATAGATTATCAACTACTAGAACTGCCAATCTGGTTTTCTACCTCTTAGGGACATAGTGGCTGATCTCTACTATCTGTGTATACTTCAAGCAATGTGTCAAAGTTAATGGTAGTACCCTCTTCCATTTGAAATATTCGCACCCCGTGGTAGGAGGCCATTCAATAAATCGCCTCATGGCTGACTCCGGATGAGCGAAGTCAAATCTGTGCTGCAGGTTGCCAGTACCTCTTTAAACTTAAGAACAACATAGATTGCAGTCGGCTTGACAATGGTCAAGGCTGCGTCAGCGAACACTCTTTCCAGGTGCGGTTTTATAGCTGACTTCTGTGGCGTCTGGTTCATCGCGGCTTCTGGCAGCTTATATTCACATGTCACGCGGGACAACTGTCGAAAATAGCTCTGACCTGTCAATGTAGTATTGTTGACCAGATCAACATGATCCCTTCCATAAGTTGAAAAAGCACCAGTCGTACCCACGATGCCTACCTCTGCATCACCGTTAACCAGAATCGCTATAAAGTATATGCACTTCTCGGTCGTCCAATTTGCAGAGAACGTTACCAGCTACTACGGTTACTGTATGACTGCTGCTGCTTTTTAGCACTTTGCTAACCCCTTTTCCATACTTCGTAATTCAAAAGGGTTCTTCATGAGTTCTATTGAGTCAATAGGCTAGTTCGCTTCTGCAAGCCCTTTGCACATAAGATAAACTGCTGCATATGCAGGGATCTCAGCTGATTCTTTTGAAATGTTGAACGATTTCCTTTTTAGCTTCAATTTGACCGGAGTCTTGACCCTAACGCTTACTATACCATCTCCTAGGAGACATGCATCGATAAAGGGGTCGAAAGAGTCGAGATCACTGGATTTTGTCTTTGACAGCCCGCTCTTGCTGTTGAGCGTTCCTGGCATCCTAAAAACCCTGTGAACATCAGTTGTCACTTGAGGATCTATGCGGACTCCCATGTCCCTTACTAATTTCTCAAATTCGACTTTGAATGCTCTATAGCCGCCATTTTGGTTGACAATGTTCTTTAGTTTCATCGCCGATGAGATGTCGATCTTTAGCTTCTCTGCAATTCTTCTTCTCCAGCCGTAAGCAAGCCCACTTCTTGGGAATTTTATGAAAAACAAGTCCTCTGTGTTGGTCTTTCTTACTCCAATACTTTCCAACATTAAACCTGTTCCAGACAGATATCCCACAAGGTCGGAGCGAGCCTGTGGATCGAGTGAGATACATGAATCATCAATTATGTGTACATGAAACCCATTGTTACCGGAAAAGTAAATGTGAATATTACTATGCTCCAGTCCAATGTCTACCAATAAAAATTCCATCAAACGTCTAACCTCTTTTTTTGACGCATCTATGCACCTGCTGCAAGGGATGGAAGCAAGATCCGCCCTTGTGGAGCTGCAAGATGGGCAAGAATATGATCTGACTTGGTCCTGTTCGTGAGGAGAGGCATAACCACAGTTTATGCAAACTAAATACGAATGCGATGGAACACACGGCAGGCCAAGATCTTTACCGTCAATATCAAAGATTAGGTCTGCTCCAAGCCAATATTTCTCCTGCATAGGTTGTTGTATCGGAAATCTATAGTATGCATTTGAGCAATAGACATCAGAAGGCGCTTCCCTGACAAGCATAGCATCAAGCTCTCTCATGTTTTTGAACGATAGATGCCTAAGCATACCTGCTTGTCCGAATTGCATATAACCAAACTCACGTTGCTCTATTTTGAGAGGCACTTCAATTGTCTTTGACGGGTTGAAATAA
Organism: Nitrososphaera sp.; assembly: GCA_036519825.1. GTDB lineage: Archaea > Thermoproteota > Nitrososphaeria > Nitrososphaerales > Nitrososphaeraceae > Nitrososphaera. The sequence continues at coordinate 7,536 of DATDKS010000102.1, forward strand.
TACTCACGGAATGCTTTTCTTATTAGCGAAGCAGTCTTGGCGGGAAAAAGATTCTCTCTCATTTCTTCTTCCTGCCAAACTGAATCGGATTTATCAAGGTGTCGCAATCGGCGGTTGCAAAGCAAAGATTTTCGTTTCGCAATTTATCGCAGGAAGGAACAGAATATTTGGTATGGCTTCCTTTCATGCCAGCTAGGTGCTCCACTTGGTATCGGGTTATCTTTTCGTTAAAATCAGGAGCATTTTCAAACATCAAGACGATTTCATCCACTGGCCTGCCTATAGCCAGCATATATGTGGCGAGCATCACGCGTGCGGAGTGAGGTAGGTTATCGCCCCTATTCATTACTTCAAGCGCATGCTTGATGCATGGCGGGCGATCACTTACTGCTGTTGAGGCGCGCCGCTCAAAACGTGATAAGAGTTTTAACCGTAGCGGTTCAGCGGTAGATTTTATGCCATGGGGCAAAGTAGGCAGAGTCATTGATTTGACTTTATCATAAATGAGCACGGCGAGCTCATTTCTAATGAGTCTGACGGTCTCTTCAGCGTCAAGATAAACATAACCATTGTAGACGAGTCTGTTGATCAGTTTCCATTCCTGTTCGTGGAAATGAGAAGCTCTAGCAAGATAGTCAACAACTCGGACCTTGAATAGACGCTGATCCTCTGATATGACAATTTTCAATTTAAACAAATCCTCAAAAATCTTAGTAAAGATAGAACGTCTCTTAGTTTCGCTCTGCTTTCTTAAATCCTCTGTTAGGAACTTCTCTGCTCTTCGCGCTTCTGCTAGCGCAAACTTTCTCAGTACTTGATCGATGCCGATTGACTTTACGATCACAAGAGAGATGAGGAATGTAAGGATCTCAATTTCGTATCTCTCTAGGTTATCGTATATCTTCCCGTTGACCTCGATCTCTATACGCTCGGCGGCACGGTCGATAATATGCTTCATATCCGGCCTATCAAGCTCCTCCCAGCCAAATCTGGACTCGCGCAGGTATTTACCAGCTTCATTCAAAAACGGATACTTGGCTAGATCGCTACCGGCCATTTCTATGGAAGACAAGTTCGACAATAACATAGCTGTTCTACCATAAAAACTCCATTACAATAAGTTAAAGTAACAAAAATTATCTTCATATCGAAAAGATGGGTATAAGGGTCGGTTTTCATGTTTCCATAGCAGGCGGGATATCAAATTCCGTGAACAATGCAAAAAAGCTAGGCTGCACAGCATTTCAGATATTCAGTGGAAATCCGCGTAGCTGGGCGACAAAATCTCTACCTCCTGATGAGGTCGAGTCGTTCAAGAATAGGCTGTCTGCTAGTTGCATTGAAAAATCATCAGTAGTTGTCCATATGCCGTATCTGCCCAACCTGTCAGGACCTCAGGGAGTATTATATGAAAAATCAGTTAAGATCCTTGTAGAAGAGCTGCAAAGATGCAACGCCCTTGGAATATCCTATCTCGTAATACATCTTGGAAGTCATATGGGCATGGGATCAAATAGTGGCATTGATCAGCTGGTAAATGCTATGACTACTGCAACCGCTCAAAGCAAATCCTCAAGTGCAGTGATGATTCTGTTAGAAAATAGTGCGGGACAGAGGAATAGCATTGGCAGCACACTTGAAGAGCTGCGCCTTATCCTGGACAGGCTTGATAGCCCAAAGCAATTTGGAGTTTGCGTCGATACCTGCCATCTTTTTTCTTCTGGCTATGACCTACGAACAAAAGACGGTGTGAATAAGGTAATTGAAAACTTCAAGGATATCGTGGGCATAAAAGAATTGAAGGTAGTACACCTTAATGACTCAAAAGGCACACTGGGTTCAAACTTGGACAGGCATGAGCATATTGGCCTTGGATTGATAGGCATTGAGGGACTAGCTGCATTCCTCAATTACCCTAAAGTTAAGACCTTGCCTATAATAATGGAGACTCCAATTGATAAAAGAAGAGGAAACGAACAAAACCTCAAGGTCACTTTAGATACGTTAAGACACTAATTTTTGTTATCTAGCAACTATAATAATTTACCCATTGAGTCTGTGAGTTTCCACGTTGGTCGAGCCTTCATAGTATGTGACAATTAGCGTGTCGCCGATATTATAAGGACAATTCGGTATGCTTTTTGGCTGACCATCGGCCGGCTCTATCACGCACACATCCTCCTGCTTTATGGATACATTGACCTTTTCCGCTACAGTCTGCCTAAATAAGAGGGCAGCAAGTGGAAACCCTTGTACCATCTGTATGAGCATGAATGCTCCAAAAAACGCAAGGCCAAACAGTATCGCAAGCTTCTTACCTGGGATCCTTGCAAATTCTGATGAGTCAGACTCATACCCCATATGCTACTCTTTCGTGATCATTTCTAAAAAACTTATGGGAAGTCATCGAGGGGTCTCTGTAGCATTCTCAATTGCCTCCTCTTGCTCATGCCATTCATCAAAGTATGCCATCAGCAAATGAGCCGCCAATTCTTCCTTTGTGTGATCAGCTTTGAGATGAGCTGGCAGATACTGGGGTGTGAAGAACAGGTTGCAGATATAGCAGAACGGGTTTCGTTCATGCTTTTTTAGCAAAGTACGTTATCAGAGCTCATGACTGAAAATATAAGAGCTTGGTTCTGAGCATCCCTAAGAATAGACAGAATAAGCTACCCAATTTTTAGGTCAAAATTGTTCTTCACTTTTTCTCCGTGAGTCGTTGTATGAGACCCTTCTGAAACCTGTCGCCATAAATCTGTCAATAATGAGTTTGAGACAAGTTACGCCTGCCTCTCTTAATATAGAGGGGTGATCAGAAAGAAGTGGTTAATAAGGTCTACAAAGGACTAGGACGTAATCGCTAAGTGCAGACTATCTGTCATGGAGATTTTGAGGCGACTAGGATCCAGCTTCCATTCTATCCTAGCGCATGCTGTCTGCAAATAGCTAAAACTAGATCAGAAGTAGTCTCCTGAGAATGGCCACGCATGAAGTACTAAAATTCATAGATCTAATTGCCCATTGAAAGCTACATGATCTGATATTGCCACGATAATGGTTATAGTTATGGGCTCGCTTAGTCTATCGCTGAACTCTGCTGCAGCCTGCAATAATTCTCAACAATCACACAGATAATGAATTCTAGCGGGCAGGCAGTGATCATTGATCAGGATTTGGTCATGTATCAATAGCGTGTAGAGCGGTTAGGGCAGCTACGACTAATACTTCCGAGCCTCTAATCCAACTATTCAAAGGATAAAACAAATTATAAGTAGGTTAGCAAGAAAGTCTGGATACATACATGGTCTTTGGTAGAGATATCCGGCTTTCGAGGATATTGAATGAAGGCAAGATGCTATGCATCCCTATGGACCATGGTATAAGTAATGGTCCCATTAAGGGGCTAGAAGACGTTCATGGCATGATATATCAATGTGCTTCTGCTGGGCTGACCTGTGTCCTTGTCAACAAGGGCATCATCAAGACTCTGCCGAGGTCACCGGATATTGGACTGATAGTACACTTTTCTGGTAGTACATCTCTAGGTCCGGCTCCAAATAGAAAGATGCTCATAGGCAGTGTGGAAGAAGCGATCAGGCTCGGGGCTGATGCGGTTTCTCTACATATTAATATTGGCTCAAAAGAAGAGCCGGAAATGCTGCAAAAGCTGGGCATGATATCCGATAAGTGTGACGAATGGAGCCTCCCTCTGGTCGCGATGATGTACCCCCGCGGAGAGAACATTAAAAACCCTCATGACCCCGATATTGTCGCTCACGCTGCTAGGGTGGGTGCTGAGGCTGGAGCAGATATTGTAAAAGCAGTTTACACAGGTGATCCTGACTCATTTAAGCGAGTTGTCCGGGGCTGTCCTGTCCCTATCGTTATCGCTGGAGGACCTAAGGCCAACACCGACAAAGAAATTTTGGAGATGTGCAACGGAGCAATGGCAGCTGGCGCTAAGGGCGTTACATTTGGCCGTAACATCTTCCAGCATAAGAATCCACCAGCAATGGTGCGTGCATTACGCAAGATCATAATTGAAAACAGAAACGTAAGAGAGGCTCTGAAAGAACTTGATTGATCCCAAACCAAAAGAGCTAATAGTGAAGCCAACTGTAGCAATATCTTCTCTGGGTGAATTTCTCTCAAGACTAAAGGAGAAGGGCAATTTGATTGTCAACGTTGATCCAAAGATAGCGGGGAGTAGCTTCCGTACAATATATGAGTCAGAGGATGCTGACATCATAATCTGCACGACCTTTGATCAATTGAAATCGCTCAAGTCGTCAGGTAAAAGTGTTGGGTACTTCAAGAAAGTGACGAGCAACCTTGACGTCGATGAGATCGAAGATGCAGCAGAGAAGGGAGCAGAATTTGTAATCGTCGACGCGTCGGACTGGAAGATAATTCCACTTGAAAATATTATTGCTAAACTACACAAGTCCAAAACAAAAGTGTTCGCCACGGCAAAAAGCTCGCAAGAGGTTGCGACATTGTTTGCAGTCCTTGAGCTAGGGGTAGATGGAGTAATTTTATCGACAGATAGCGAAGAGGAAGTTGACAGAGCGAGGCAACAGCTAAGTACTGCGAGGTTCCTTATTACGCCAGCTAGGATCATAGAGGTTAAAGACGTAGGCATTGGAGAGCGAGTCTGCGTTGACACTGCATCTATGATGAAGTTGGGAGAAGGCATGTTGGTTGGAAGCAGATCAAACTTTATGATTTTAGTACACAATGAATCAATCGGCTCTTCTTTCACCTCACCCCGGCCCTTCAGGGTAAATGCCGGTGCAATATACTGTTACACGATAGTGCCTGGTGGCGGCACGTGCTATCTTTCCGAGATCGAATCAGGAAGCGAAGTGTGGATTGTTAACAAGGAAGGCATAGCAAGAAGCGCTGTCGTTGGTAGGTCAAAGATAGAGTCACGCCCGCTGAGACTAATACGTGCGGAGATCAACGGTGAGAAAGGCACCGTTATTTTACAAAATGCAGAGACTATACGACTCATTTCTAAAGATGGCAAGCTGTTATCCGTGACTGAAGTAAAAGTGGGCGACGAGGTGCTGGGGTATGCCAAGCACGCCGCGGGCCGTCATTTTGGGATGGAAGTCGACGAATTCATAGTAGAAAAGTAGCCCTAAATCTTCTTAAATTATTAACTTTCCGGTTTAATTCATGATTTAATAGAGTGCCATGTCCTAAGTCCGAGCCAACTATGCTTATTGGCCACGATAGTTCTGCGATTTCTTAAATCAAAAGGCGAAAAGGTACCGAATTACTAACAGGTCTATATGTGTGCCTACAAGTAAATTACAACCTAGTCAGCCAAGCTTATCAACAACACTTGCAATTTCTTCCTCGTGAATGCCCTTAATTTGATGGTCCTAATATTGCCAAGGCTACCAACATTTAGTCCAAATTGCATTGGCGCTTCGTCATTGCGAGGCTCTAAGATACCTAGCTATCATGTTTGCCAAATGTCCAATATGATGTGAATTTGCCACCAATCTTTTCTGCCCCACTTTTTGCTGCTTCTGCCCGCCTTATCGTATCCTTGAAGTATGTTATCCCTTGATCCGTCTACCGCATCAATAGGATATATCGTTGTGCCGTGTTATGAGATAAGAAAAGCTTGTTGAACTTCTATCTTTATAGCATGTTCTATCGGCGTTATTATTGTAAAAGACATAACTAAATTGCTA
>DATDKS010000103.1:0-11789 GCA_036519825.1 Nitrososphaera sp.
ATAATAACACAAGTCAGCCAGGGATGGTTCTCTGGCCTCTGCTCTACTCCCTTCTTCTTCTGCTCATTATTTATTCACCACTAGAGCTCTCGTTAACCTTAAATGATCCATACCATTCCGCTACTACACCAACAAGCAGAAGCCACTGGATGTGAGAATGGATTCCCACATGCTGGAGGATTCTTCGGCGTAAATGCAAGCCAAGGCCGATGCTTTGGTCATTGGAAAAGAATAGAAAAAACAAAAATAGAAACAATCACTTCGCCTTTTTTTCTTATCCACTGAGAGTTAACAGGTAGAGCTATCGTCCATCAAGTTAACAGAACCCCCCCCAAAATGGTTCTATTAATCAATGCCAATCTTCATGTTCTTTATGAACGATGACAAAAGTGGAGTATTCACTTACAAGCTGTATTCTATAGATTGGAGAAGTTTTGCTATGACGGAACCCTCAATTCATCAAACCTTATCATGACCAGTTGTATTGCACTAACCAAGTTGGTCACTGAGTCAAAAAAATACTGTTTACCCTTCAAAGAATCGATAAATATTAATTTATGAAGACTGATTATAGGAAACCTTGTATCTAAGTTTATTCCTAGAGGATAAACTAACTTTCGAATGTCCATGTAGACTTGGTTTTGGGCTTGTACTTTTAGCCCCTCTAAAGATTTCTTATCTTCTTCTGTAAAATTGATGTCTGTACCGATTGAAAAACTATCGTTTGATTTGTCACCAAAGGCTATGTAAAAAAACATAGGATGTCCTTTCAAAGGAAATACTTTTGCATACAGCTCAATGTCAGAAGGTATTTCTACTGGGAATCCATAGTCTCTTAACCATTGAATGACTTTATTGAAAGCTTCTCTTTTTGATTCAGCCGCCATTCCAGTCATTTAATTATCACCCACAACTAATAAACAGCTGTTGCTTGAGTGCCATGTTCCGAGAGTTTACAATCAGAAGAAAGTCGGTTATGACCCTAAAGGTTTACAGAAACAAAAATTGAAGACTATATTTTTATCCTATAGTGACTACTTGATAATTCTATTAACTCTTATTATTAAGACAAATCAAAGAGATAGCAAAATCAGGGGCATCTGCATGCGGCAGGAGGCATTCCAATCACAGACACAGTACCATCTATCTCATTTGTCACATACATCTTGCTATTGTTAGGATTGTATACAATACCCCATGGGGCTATACCAACAGTGATTGTATCCACTATCGTGTTATTGGCATCTGCCACCGACACAGTATTAGAATATGGTTCTCCTCCGTAGTTGGTTACATAAATTTGGAGAGTCGAAGGATTGTATGCAACACCTCGTGGATGATAGCCAACATCAAATTGGTCGACTACGGCTCCATTTTCTAATACGAATACTTTGCCTCTTGGAGCAGTCTCTGAAACAAAACTGGCCACATACATTCTGTTGTTGGCACCGCTGAAGCTGATACCGCTGGGAAAGCGATCTACTAGTACATGAGTAACGACAGGAGATGTCGTCGCACCAGTTTCATCGATTATAGAAACATAACTGTCTTGATGATTTGTTACATACATTTTGTGGTCCAGCGGATTGAAGGAAATTTCATGAGGACCTTGGACTATGCCTCCTGATGCATTCCGCAATTCTATGACATTCACTACATTGTTTCCTTCTATTACTGTGACTGTGGGGGAGCCACTGTTGGTTACATAGATTCTGTGGTTATCAGGATTGTATGCAATTCCATCAGGCGTGCTAAAACGCCCTTGAATGGTAGTAGTAACAATAGGAGGGTCGGTTCTAGCATTTACCACCGAAACCGTGCTATCATCATGGTTGACTACATACATCATGCCGTTAGCATCATTGAAAGCAATATCCTGAGGACCCTGGCCAACTGGTATTCTGTATATTACTCGATTATTATTCGGATCTATTTTAGCAACAGCATCAGCTGAGTACAAAGCTAAATACATCATATTGCTTTGCTTGTCAAGAGTAATACCTCTTGGACTACCGCCCACATCAATGGTATCAATTTGACGCTCCTGATGGTCTGCGAAAGCATGATAATTTGAACTTGAAATTAATGACGAAGTAAAGACGGTAGAGGTAAGCATCACGATAAATAGTGTAAATGAACAAATGAATGAAAAATTCTTACAAGTTAACACATTCTACTCATAAATTTATCATATTTAAGAGCTTCTTACTTGTTGCATGATTCTAACTAAAATCCCTTCCTATCTAATGTCGTTTGTGTTATCTAAGCAAAACTGACTAGCCCTTTGAATATTTTCGTGACCCTAACGGATTTGACTTGCCATATGTATATACAGTATCGGTCCTTTTAGCCCATCAAAACTTCTTTTTGGTGCACTAGTCACTACCCAAAAGACTCTTCCTTTATCAGAATATGTGATACCCTGCATGTTATTATGCCTTTGTCGACAGAAATGGAACATTTATTTCTTATATTTCTCTTCTACTGCAATTGAATTCATTCCAGTCAATAGCACGTTTCCTCAATAGATATGTCTCTGCACAAAAAAGTGTGCTCTTGATATTGCGGGACACAAAAAGAGAAATATCTAGATAGCTTGGGGGTTGCCTGGGCTTCTGAAAGAGAGTATCTGCAGGAGAGTAAAACTATCTCTTTATTCGTCCCGCAAACAGCGTCTTCAGCTTATTATTATGTTGTACTAGTGACGGAATCTCTCCACGCTTGCCAATTGCTCTGCCCATCCTATACACCAGTTCTAAAGCAATCAGCGTTGGAACAAAGCCGACTGCAAGGAACGTTGCTGCTTCACCGGGATTCATAAGTTAATAGTAATCTAGGAGCACATTAACAATACTAGAAAGACATTGTCATAAGTCATAATTGTTTTATAATAATAAGCAGCTACCCTTGCCCATCGAGACGGCTGCCTTTTTATGGAAGCTCAAGTCATGGTTCAAACCCAAGCCCACCCATTTTACGATTCTGGCTATCTACAATGCAATTTTGAGCTCATTCTTGGTAGTTATAGGACAAGAATCGCCCCGCCCAATGCCATGCACTATATCCTCTACCCTTTGTTCTACAGTTGTCCAAAAAATTGAATTTGTTTCAATATTTGTTTCAATATCTACCGCTTAAATGTGATATTGGAAGTAAAATAATAAACGGCAAATGCGATTTATTGTAAGTGCAATCTTTCAAACAGATACTTCTACTCCTTCTACTCCTTCTTCAGTTGACCAGAATGGTTCGGGAAATCTAAAGTTCATCCATTCCAAATTTGTGATAGCATTGGTTGCACCTGAATTTCTCTCTTCCTGGATGGCGAGAAACTACTTCCAGCTGGCTCTTGGTCTTGCAGTTCGGACATCGTCCATAAACCGTCTGCCTCGGCATATTTCAGACACGTGAGTATATGTGGGATAAAAAGGTAATCAATGATTTCTCTTCTATTTGTGGATCCTATCCCTCCAATTTTTGGATAGAGGAGTATGGCAAGAAATGTGGACCGAGGGGGATTAGTGTTTCTCCGCTGATAACTGCTAGATGATATAGAGACCAGCACTCGCAGTATTGGCTGCCAGGAGTGTCACAATCTCATCTCTTAAATCCGGTGACGGATATTAAGAGTAATATTATTGCACAGGTGGAGTAAGTTATGATCAAGGTAGCTTTGCCTGCTCTACTAGGTGGTAGTATCACTTTTGCCACTATTATTATCCTCCTCCTCCTCCCCACCCCCTTTCCCTTCTATCCCGCACAAATATCAGTATCAGCCGCGTCTGCTTCTTATACTACAGATAGTTTCGGTTATGAAATTCAAGGACCAGCGACATCTCCTGAATCAAATCTGTCGTATACTAATAGCAGTAGTGAAATTTCAGCTAATAGAACGATGGCCGTATTGGCTAATTCCTCCACCTTTGTATATGAAACAGAGACCTTCATAGCCCCACCGACTGTAAAAACTTTTATAATTTATATGGCAAATGAGTTTCACGAGAGCTGGCCTGAAGATTCTCACAAACATATTACAAACAAAAATGCCTATACCATTCCGACAAACTTGACCATATCGAATGGAACAAGTATAGCATTTCATATGGCTGACGCGCCTTGGGATACTCCGCATGATTACGTCGTAAGGGTGATTGATACTCACACCAATGGCACTGCATTGCAGACACCCCTCCTTAGTTATCCTAAATTTAACAGAGGTCCATCTAATTCTGGAACAACAGTCCTGCCCGTTGGAGAATATAGAGTGGAAGCATATCTACATGGAACAGACAGGGTAGAAACTAAACCAATTACTATCAAGGTTACAGATACACCCGTGAATCAATCGTCTAATATAACTGCAGGGTTCTTTTATTCACCACAAAGGCCAGTTGCAAATCCATATGACAATGATGGTCAGCTGCATCAAGGCCATTTAGAATATTATAGACAACAATTTTCAATACATGGCTTGAAAATAGAGTCGATACATAACTTCCATTTTGCATCCTGCTCATTTTATGATAAAGGGAAAAGCTCTGTATGCATAGATGATGGAGGCTCCCCTGGAGAGCTTTATTGGCATGATAATAAGACTGCAGACCATGTGCTGATATTCTGGAGCTCTACAAGACCATATAGCCAAATAGCTGCTGCACTTGATGAATTGACTTGGGAAAATGTATATACGTGATAAAAATGCATCTATCGCACTTCTCCCTTAGCTTGTTTTTTGTATCTTTTAGTAAAAGACTAAACTAACCTGAGCAAGAAGAAGCGTATGTTTTTATCTTCTTGAATTATCAATATGTCTTTCACGTACACGGTTGACAGTTCATTTCGTATTTGCCAGATGCTACTGCTACCTTGAACAAACAACTCCCTTACAATCCTCCGGGTTAGATATCACTTGTTCAAAACAAGCACATTCTATAACCTTCACAGTTCGGGGGTTCATAACGGCATCAAGAGATTGGAATAGCTACTGCGTTCCCTATCTGTATTGAATATCAAAAGGATATGGCATCCTCCTCATATATTTTGTCTATTCACAATTAGAATTATCTTGAAAATTTAGCTTCATTTCAAATAATCTTTTGTATTATGGCATAAAGCATATGGGAAGAGAAATGGTGCGTAGAGCACTTCCTCTTTTCTATAGGCAATCATCCTTGCAAATTAGACTAAGCGATGGTGGTCCCTCTATGGCCAGAGTCCCCTTATCTCTATTGCTTCAACTACTCTGTTGACTGCTAGCACTGTGCTTGCCTTACGCAAGTCGATGCCGTACTTTTCAGATGTATGATAGACGTCGAGGAATGCTTTAGTTATGTTCCTATCCAGTCTTTCGTTGACCTCCTGTTCGGTCCAATAGTCTCTGCGAAGATTCTGCAGCCACTCAAAGTATGAGACAGTGACACCGCCGCCATTTGCAAGGATGTCAGGAATCACCAAGATCCTGCTATTATACAGTACCTCGTCTGCTTCAGGTGTCGTTGGGCCGTTTGCAGCCTCAGCTACTATCTTAGCCTTCACTCTGCCCGCATTCTTGGCCGTAATCTGATTTTCAAGTGCAGCAGGTATTAGTACGGTGCATTCTGTTTCGAGCAGCTCTTCATTGCTTATTGAACGGGTGCCGGGAAACTCTACTACTGACCCCGTTTTTTCCTTGTGCCTTCTCAGCTCAGCGACATCAATACCATCCTTATTGTAAATGCCTCCTCGAGAGTCCGAAGCAGCGATCAACTTGGCACCTTGGTTTTCTACAAATTGTGAAGCAAATTGGCCTGCATTTCCAAAGCCTTCCACTGCCATGGTGGTGTCTTTCATGTCTATCTTAAGCTTCTTTGCGGCTTCTCTCACCGTGAACGCTAATCCTCTGCCTGTGGCTTCAGTTCTGCCAAGTGAGCCACCAATTGCGATCGGTTTGCCTGTAATAATCTCGGGCTGAACGTAATTGCCTTTAAGTGCAGAGTATGTGTCCATTATCCAAGCCATTTCCTTGCCGCCAGTGTAAACATCTGGAGCTGGAATGTCTGTGCGCGGACCAATAATGTCTGCAATAGCATAAGCATAACGTCTTGTAAGGCGTTCTAATTCGCCTTCCGACATTTCCTTTGGGTTACATATGATGCCACCCTTGCCTCCACCGTATGGAATATCTGCAATGGCACACTTCCAAGTCATCCACATAGATAGGGCCTTAACCTCATCGATGGTGACCTGTGGGTGATAGCGTATGCCTCCCTTGTATGGGCCCCGGGCATCATTATGCTGTGAGCGATATCCCGTAAAAACTCGTATCTCGCCGTTATCCATTTTTATCGGCAGTGATACTGTAAGGACGCGCTTTGGATTGGCCAAAACCTCCTGTAAACCTTTGTCTAGCTTTATAAGCTTGGCCGCTTCATCAAGCTGTTTGAGGGCATTTTCAAACGGATTTATTGCCCCTGAAGATCCTTTTGCAGTCTCTAGCATATGCATGTTCTAGAAAAGTTCATGTTATAAGTTTTGTGTGTAAATTGTAGCCGATATGCTGTAGGTCAGCTTGTCATTCTCTCTGATATAATGGTACGAAGCTCCTCGTCTGTAAGAGTGTCATAGTCTTCTATGCCTAGCGAGCTGGCAATTGACTCCAGTTTTTTTCTCTCTGTGGCAACTGGACCCATTACCTTGGGAAACTTGCTCTCTCCAGTTGCAATCTCCTTCGTTTCTTCTATCTCGTGACGGAACATCTCTTTTGCCTTTTCGTACTCTCCAACCGCCCTGCCCACTGTGCGTGAAAACTGGGGTATTTTTTTGGTACCAAACAGTAGGATAAGCCCAAAAAGTATGATTATGATCCACTCTGATCCACCGATATCACTTATCAGAGCAGAAGATATATCCATCTTTAATGGTATTTTTATCATTCAGACCAGAATTAAAGATTTCGACAACTGAACAGCTTTTCATTTTTGTGGCTGGGTCCACCCACAACAACTAGCATTAGTGTCTATGTACTATTAGAAACAAAGTAAAAGATCGACCAGAAGTCATACATGACAAAAGGAGATGTCTGTCTCTTTTGTTTCAGGAGAAAGAATCAATAAAACTTTCTCCTCATCTCAACTGAAGCATAAACATGACACATTTCTCAATTGCTAAAGAATTGTGATAATGGTAAAAAGAAGAGTTCCAAGGCTTCATAACAGCACTTTCTATCCTGTATCTTTGTTAATGGAATCACGCTTAGTCAGGCTCTCTCATAAACAACTTATCATGATCAAAAATTGCGGGTATTCAACTTGAGTATACTTGGTAAGGCTGCAAAAGTATGATTACTTGCTTCCTCCTATCTAATCTTGTATTGCAATATAAAAATTCAGATGGCTCTATCTTCCTTGCCCTTTATTCTAGACAAAAAGAATGGCTCATTGAGTTTCATCGCATTGCTCAGAACCACCGACACTAATCCTCCAAATATAAAGCCGCCGATAATGTCTGTAGGGTAATGCTGCATTACATAGATGCGCGTAATGCCAATAATAACTGGAAAAGCCCAGATCGCATAACCCATTTTTTTGGATTTGTTATAGATGGCATATCCTGCAATAAAGGCTAGGGCAGTAGCACGAGAAGCGTGACCCGAGGGATATGAAAATCCAGCGGCAGAAGGCGCAAGACTATCACTTTCTATGCTAAAGTGTTCAGGCAGTTTCGAAGCTGGCTCAAACCCATAGGGTGGAATCTCTCTTCCAATCAGGGGCTTTATGTACATGACCACAACCACGATAACGACTAGAGCAATGAGAAATATCATACCCACTTTTCTAGTACGCCGAATTATCGTTAATACGATGCCAAGAATAAACAGTGTTGTGACGTCACCTAGCGAAGTAATAACTATCATTGCCATGTCAATACTTGGGTTGCTGCCCTGCATTGACTTGAAGTAGCGAGCAACCGCATCATCAACTCCAAATGTTACGCCAGAAGCCACCACTGCACTGAAAACAAGGAATGCAGCAACAAGTACTACAAAATACATCGATCGTGTCCTTATCATCCAGGGCGGCTTGACTGTTTCACTTGGCGACAACCAAATGGAAGAGCTGCTCGTTGGCGTTTAATTGTTTTGCCCGCAGCTTTTCACGCAGAGCAGGGATGTCCTATCATAGGAGATGTTTTTTGCTCCCTATAATAGTGTCAATATATATTTCTGCACAGCTAGCAAGTTTTAGCAAATGATGAGCGTGTGAAAGAAAAAAATTTCTGTTAAAGAAAATATCACCAATTCTGATAGTCACTCCCTATCTTATTCATTCATTGTCAGTTGAAGCAAGTTTTATCACTTGCAAGCAAATGTAAAAAGAAATACTTACAAATTATCCAATATTTGTAGTTCTTTTTTACCATCAGAACTGGACCGATGTAAGATCTGTCAGGTTCTCCAAATGACGCTTGGCTTCGCTGTGTGTCGATATCTTGCGAAGCTCGTTCTTTGCCTTTGAGGCATATAACTGATAGAGCTTGTCCATCTGGTCGACAAAATCCGTTGGCTTGCCATTGTTCCTCACGAGCATATTAAAAAGCCGATTTTCGTTATTCCAATCAATAAGGTCGTCGTGTATCTGGTAGGCGATCCCAAGCAGGTTGCCAAAAGACGTCATTGCATGGATCTGATCCTCGTCGCCGCCTCCCGTTATCGCACCAATCTTGGCTGATGCTTCAAAGAGCGAAGCCGTCTTGAATTCAAGCACCTTAATATAGTCATCCTCCGTGATAGCCATTTCCTTGCCAAGCCTTATCTCCATCATTTCGCCTTCGCTCATTTTGGTTGCTGCATTTGATAGCTCGTTGATGATGCGGGCATCTTTTAATTTTGAGCTGATATTGAGTATGACTCCAAGAACAAAGTCGGCAGTAAGTATGCTGCTGTTATAGCCATATTTTATGTGGAATGAGGGCTTGCCGCGCCGCTGATTCTCCTCATCGATAATGTCATCGTGGATTATAGACTCCGTATGCAAAAGCTCGATTGCAGAAGCTGCCAGGTATGCCTCAGGTTCTACCTTTTTAGACTTGATGCACTCTGCAGACAGTACAAGGATTAGGGGCCTGATACGCTTGCCTCCATCGCAGGCATAGCATAGTGGAGCATGGAACTCCGACCATGAATACAGATCAACCTCGCGCTTCAATGTGTCCTCGATTTTGGACAAATAGACAGCAAACAGCTCGGTTAGAGGGTTAGCTTCGATGTTTCTCCTGGTGCTGCTGCTGCTCAAGAACTGGCTCTATCCCTGAGACTATTTTCAAACTGGTGACCATATTAATTTACTGTTCTTTGAAGTAAAGAAGAGGAAAAGTGACAAGCAGAAATATCTGAGATGCCGCCCACATATTATATCATGGCACAATTATCCATAGGTTGCTCTGGCTGGAACTATGGCGATACGGTTGAAAAAGGAGGCTGGGTGGGCTCTTTTTATCCTGATGCTCAGACTAAGCGTCTGCGTTACTACTCTGAATTTTTCCCTTCAGCAGAATTGGATGCTACATTTTATCAAAAGTTTTACTCAAAGATGACTAGTGGCACATTCTACGGCATGGTAAAAGCTACACCTCCTGGATTTCAATTCTCTGTTAAGGTGCCGGAGACTGTGACACATATCAAGCACATGGATGTCAAAAAAGGAGCGCTGGAAGAGCTTGAAGAGTTCCTTGAAAAGATCTCTCCGCTAAAGAATGCACACAAACTCGGCGCAATACTGCTACAACTACCACCGAGTTTCTCGGTTAACGAGTTCAAGCAAGTCGAAGGATTCCTCAATAGAATGCCATCGGGCTACGATTATGCGCTGGAGTTCAGGCATGCATCATGGCAGACTGAAGGACCTTGGGAAATGCTAAGGCACTATAATGTTGCAGCTGTAATGACAGATTCGTCTGATCCAAAGCTACAGTATCTATCAGACACCATACTTACTGCAGACCATTCGTTTATCCGATTTCATGGCAGGAACAAGGGTTACTGGTATAACTATCTTTATGCAGAAGAGGAACTAAAGCCTTGGATTGAAAAGGTCAACAAGATAACAAATGATCCTGAAGCAAAAAGATTGCGAATTTACTTCAACAACCACTATGGAGGCAAGGCTGTTGCCAATGCTATCCAGTTCAAAGAGATGGTTGAAGGAAAGGAATCTTCAAAAAAGGAAAATGAGGCAAAGCAGAAAATATTGAATGCTTTAGCTAAAGCGACTGCTCAAAAGAAACTCTCTGAGTAAGTGCGCGCATATAGTATAAAACCTGTAGATATATTTTCTACAAGGGTACGATATCCTTCTTTCGAATCTATTAGACCACTTGGATATTCTTGTTGTTACTGCGACCTCTGCCCGTCATCAATTTTTGACCACAGTTGCACAAAGATAGAAGGCTGATTAGCTCTCATCCGAGCAATCATTTTCTCTTCCTCCTGTAGATTTTGCCTCAGTGGTACTATTGCTTCACCAATGTTTATCTTCGTCGCCAGGCGTATGGCCATATTGTAGCCTATAACCTCTGCATATTCTATCAGCGCGTCAGCCTCCAAAGTCCTTAGTTCCCTTTCCTCTGGTGTCGTGGCTGAAGCCTTGAAAACATCTGCCAGTCCTTTAGGTAGAGAGTAGCCGGACAAATCTGCACGCTCGTTTGTAGGCTGACCATCAAGTTTTTGAATGAGTGTGATCAAACGGCTTTTTTGCTCCCTTGTTTCTTCCAAATGGTGGGCGAACACCACTTTGACCTCCTGCAATGGGGACTGCTGGATTCTTGCATGAAGTCGCTCAATCGCAGCATTTTCTATTGAAAGCATGATATTGAGATATAGGATAAACTTCTTCTCTTTTCCGGATTGATGGGACAGTGATGATGATGGTGTAGATGAAGACAAGAGGTGATGTATCTCTTCCTCGTTTACTTCCTTTATCGTTCTGGCTCTTTCTTCGACGATCATAGGAGTTATTTTTGGCGTTGTTTCTTCTCCTGCTGATGTTGTTGCATCTGTCCTTGTTATTGATTTATTGTCAATCTGTTCAGGCTTCATGCTATTTGTTGTTCGCTGTGTACCTGCAAGCGGTTCTACGTTTTTGGTTTCTAGGTTTGAACCTTTACTCATCTCACTCATGGCGTTGTATTTTGAAGAATCAAAAACTTCATTTGGATGGATGCGGGCGGCTGCATCAGCCATTGCTGAGTTATTGTCTATATTGTCTTTGCCTACGCCGGCGGTGTCGCCTTTCGCTGGTTCGCTACGCGCTCCTGCTCTTTTTTTCTTTCCTTGTCATTTTGGCTAATTGTTGGAGCCATCGTATGGTGTTTAGGAATTGCCGTATAATCTGTCATTAGGGAAATTCAATTTCTGATGGCAAGATAGTGTGATTGTGTTGAATCAAATGCGATGGAATATGCAAAAAAAGTCACTTTTGAAATCAAACTCTCCCAAAAGTAGGATACAAGCTGGTACATGCTAGCGGTACCAAAACAGCCCAATAACTGCCACAGCTTCGATCTCTTGCTGGTTGCTGTAGATGGCATATGCCAAAAGAATTTTTTAACCCCTTACTTGTGATAGTAACCATGTATAATGTACGATTTGAATAGATACTATTCAATAATCAAACAGAGTGACTATCCTTGGAGTACTTATCGTGGAGCAAGCAGGTGAAATCTCTACAATAATAACAAAATCCGCACTTTGGGCATATCGGTTTCGAGAGGATTGGATGAAACTCAGAATAGCAGCTAAAGCAATTCAAACCCAG
>DATDKS010000104.1:0-6224 GCA_036519825.1 Nitrososphaera sp.
GGTGCATGGCTTGCGTATCAGTGTGTCCGCCACAGGCGATAAAAGTAGACCAGTCAAGTCTAGAGTTTCATGAGAAGGCAGCTGGCACATTCAATGAAGCCTTGTCTAAAGGTAGTGCACCTCCGCCACATGCGCACTAGGAATTACTAATAACTGCGAATATTTGGGGGCCTTGCAGCGGATCTATCTATGAATAAATTTGCTAGGACTGACTTTAACCTAAAGCGTTTAGTTGATAACTCGTACAAGGCAATAGATCATGGTGCTTATGAAACAAAGCAATTATTCAACCATGATGCAATAAGCCTTAAAAAAGCAATCATCTTTTGTGCTCACGCTCCACTCATCACCGAGGTAAAGTTTTCCTCGCCTTCCCAAGGAAAGATAAGAACCAAGACAGAGCCGGCAGAGATTGCAAAGACAATGGTAGACTCGGGAGCAATTGGCATATCAGTGCTGACACAACCTTCCTTATTCGATGGTTCAATTGAATATTTGGCGACCATTAGAAAGGCACTGATGAGGGTTCCTGTACTGATGAAAGACATTACTGTCAGCACAGTCCAAATAGATGCAGGCAAGAAAGTAGGTGCAGATTGTGTACTGCTTATCAAATCCGTCTTTGACCACGACCTTGCAGAAGATGGTATGGAGAAACTTTCAGAACATGCAAAAAAAAGAGGCCTAGAGGTGCTAGTTGAAGTTCATACCGAAGAAGAGTTTGGAGAAGTACTCAAATCAAAATACGACTTAATCGGCATCAACAACCGCGACCTTGACAACTTGCATGTAGATATCACAAACACGGAGAAGTTATTGAAAAGGTATGGCAAGGCCAAGAGCAAGATAATAAGTGAAAGTGGCATCAGCAATCCAGAAGACATACAATACCTAAGGAGTGCAGGGGCAGATGCCTTTCTAGTGGGAACAAGTGTAATGCAAGCACCCGATATTGGTGCCAAGGTCTCCGACTTATACTATGCGTTATAGAATTACAGAATCACACATCCCTTAAAATACCCCTGAGACACTACATGATTCATCTTTGTTAGGCAGCTATCCCGTAGGTGGCAAATTTGGAAAGTATGGCGGTAAATACATACCTGAGACTTTAGCGTCGGCAGTCGAGGAGCTCGAATCCGCCTATGAGAAATATAAGAAGGATTCTGACTTTCAGAATGAGCTTTCTTATTATCTTACTGAATATGCTGGCAGGCCCACGCCACTATACTTTGCGAAGAACCTAACCAAACACATAGGCGGCGCCAAGATATACCTAAAGCGCGAAGATCTTTTACATGGCGGAGCCCACAAGACCAACAACACGCTTGGGCAGGCGCTGCTAGCAAAAAAGATGGGTAAAAAAAGGATAATTGCTGAAACTGGTGCTGGCCAGCACGGTGTTGGCACAGCCATAGCGTGTGCAGTGCTTGGCCTTTCTGCAGAAATATTCATGGGAGCTAAGGACTTTGAGCGACAAAAGCTGAATGTCTTTAGAATGAAACTTTTGGGAGCAAGGGTATATCCTGTCCAGTCTGGGAGCAAGACTCTAAAAGACGCAATTAATGAGGCAATCCGTGACTGGATAGCCAATGTCAAAACGACCTATTACCTTATTGGATCGGTAGTAGGTCCTCACCCTTACCCAATGATGGTGAGGGACTTTCAAAGTGTTATTGGGAGCGAAATAAAACAGCAGATTTGGGAAATCGAAGGAACCATGCCCAATGCAGTTGTTGCATGTGTTGGTGGGGGAAGCAACGCAATGGGCTCGTTTTATCCATTCCTTGATACAAGTGATGTGATATTGTACGGCATAGAAGCAGGAGGGAAGGGAATCAAATCGGGCAAGCACTCAGCCAGTCTTACTGCTGGATCGGAAGGTATCTTGCATGGCATGTTCACCTGTCTGTTGCAGGATGAGTGCGGACAAGTCGTTGAGACCCACAGTATATCTGCTGGCCTCGATTATCCTGGTGTCGGACCGGAGCATGCAATGCTCAAACAGCTCAAACGGGCAAAATACGCTATTTCGACAGACCATGAGGCCATAGAAGGATTCCTTACATTGTCAAGATTTGAAGGAATAATACCTGCGCTGGAGCCCTCACACGCAATTTCGTATGCAATGAAACTTGCCAAGAAAATGAACAAGGACGACATCATAGTGGTCACTCTTTCTGGCAGAGGAGACAAGGATGTGGAAATAGTTCAAGATTATCTCAACAAGAGTAAGAAGAATAAAAAGAAAAATACCAAGCATGCAAAATAGAATCTCTGAAAAATTCTCTGAGTTGGCAAAAAAAGGAGAAAGTGCTCTTATTTGCTATGTAGTGGCCGGATACCCTGACACTAGAACTTCAATGCAGGTAATCAATGCCTTGGTGAAAGGAGGGGCCGACATTATCGAAATCGGCATACCTTTTTCAGACCCAATAGCTGACGGGCCTACCATACAAGCAGCTTCAAACATGGCTCTAAAGAAAGGCATGTCACCGGAGAAGGCTCTCCAGTTCGCAAGAAGTGTCAGAAAACAGCATCCAAGCCTTCCGTTGATTGTAATGACGTATTCTAACATCCTTGTCCGGGCGGGGATGGAAAAATTCATGGCTCAGTCAAAGCAATATGGAGTCGACGGGTTTATCTTGCCAGACATGCCGGTTGAAGAGGGAGATACATATTCGTTAACAGCTTCAAAGCTTGACCTTGCGACGATATTCCTTGTATCGCCAAATACACCCAAGGCAAGGTTGCGCAAACTAGTTGCCAGTACCTCCGGCTTCCTATACGTCGTGTCAGTTTATGGCATAACTGGTGCCCGCAATTCTTTTCAGAAATACACTCTAGATACGATCAGAGCAGTTAAGCAGGTTGCTGGAGCCAAGATCCCTGTGGCAGTGGGCTTTGGAATAAGCAGACCAGCTCAAGCCAAATCTATGATATCTGCCGGCGCAGAAGCAGTTATCATAGGGAGTGCGATAATAAACAAGATATCGAATACATCCGGGAATAAGATGTTGCTGCCTGATCTGCAGAGCTTTGCAAGGTCAATGAAAAAGGCATGCAAAAAGGAATAGGACAAAATACATTAACGAAGGCTGCAAAAAATATATGCAATGAATGAGAAAGAGCTCAAATCGCTATTTTGTAGCTCGCTTAGATCAAATCATGTCAAGAACAATACTTTAATACCGACATCTGAAATAAGGATAATTCAAGAAGCCCATTGCCGCAGCTTCGACCTTTTGATCGCGGCAGTGACAAAGGAGCCGAACAAACATGACTATGGCAACTATGACAACATCCTGGTACGAACGCAGCTGCTAAAACACTTCGCTAGCCATGAAAAATGCAGAATAGACTGCATCCGATTTTATCCTATAGAAGTGAAATCAGACGATGACGTATTAGATGAGCGTCTGCCAAAGCAGATAATAGATGCAATACTAACTTTTGGGCTATCAGTATTGGTGCTCGACAAGAACCATTCAAAACTCGCCCGCGGGCTTGGCAAGTTCTTACCGACTACTCTGATATGCTATACTGGCATTGATGACCGCTTCGAAGTAGTTTCAAGGTTTGACCGTCTAATCTCAAGCGGCGTGCTCAATCTTAAAAAGACTATCCTGGCTAAGGTGCTTGACGGTAATATCAATAGTACTAGCAATAAGGCCTACAGCCGCCTCGTTGCGCTAGAGCACATATTTCAAAAAATCATCTTCAATCAGCTCTATTTTGAGAATCTAGGCATGACTAAACAAGAATTGGAATTTTTACAAATGATAACGGGTATTAGACCGCCGTCGCAAGAAAGGAAAACCATATCAAAGCTGATAAAAGAAACAGCTAATACAAAGATGACAGATTATTTGTAGCAATTCGCTCAAATAATAATTGCATTTAACTGAAAGTAGTCTTTAATTAGGTCTTAGAGTAGATTCATACTATCCGTTATTATTCGATGTATTTGACTATTATTCAAATGAGTCTTCTAATCGGTGAAGAGGAAGAACAGCAAATAGAGGGAGTGCCGGTGTGTGGTGCAAACCTATCGTCACCAGTAGTCGACACTGCGTACTACATTGATGAGGTCCACTACAGTGTAGGAAACAGGATGTACATTGAGAATGCAGACTAGGAAGAACAACCCTCAGATTCCTGACATAGACGAAGAGCGGGATCTAGAGTTAGAGAACATAATAGGCAACTTGATGATAGCGCAGTATCAAGTTGACAAGCTGCGATCGAGGTTGAGCGAGCGTGTCGGAGGTTACGGCTCTGCTGGTAACAAAAAGGCCTCTGCGCACATTTTCAAACACAACGACAAGTGGTATAAGCTAACAATTCGAGTCGATGAGATGGCAATAAGCCAGCGCGAGATCTCAGACGATATAAAATAGGGCGCTACTACCAAGGCACCAAATTTTTTTCTTAAAATGGGAGGACGATTCCCGAATTGTCGTGGGAATAATGTATAAAATTTAGTGGTACCTGTAGTTTCACTCCACCCCGATCTACAATGACTTCGACTTCATCAAGTGAATCCGATGCTTCAGCGCCCTCCAGCTTTTTAATGACTACATGAATTGATTCGTGAGAAATGAGAGGCTCCATAAAAGGCTCTGCGATTCTATGAAAGTTGTTGATCCCTGCCTTTGCTTCCTCCTCCGACTGCACAATTAACATAGTCCTGTAATGATAGGTAAAATAACCCACTATTGAGCCATCAACAGAACAAGCAAAGGCAAAATCATTTATCGCCATATTACAATCTATTTATATCTGATATCATGTCGAGCAAATCGTATTACTCTTTTTCACCGTATAGAAGCTTCATCTCTTCAAAGCTAAGCTTCGATCCTGCTTGCAGCTTTTTCTTTGCTTCTTCCTTTACTTGGAAAAGTGCGTCTCTTTGCTCTACATAGCCATACTCTTTTCTCTGCTTGCGCCGCATCTCAGACATTGAATCAAGTCGTGCATTAATTGCATCAAACTGCTTTGCGATGCCGTCGTATCTTATGAGATAAGATTGATGCTCTGAGGCTAGCCTTCTTTTTGACTCATACAAGTTGTCCAGCGCGACATTTATGTTAGATATCTTGCTTCTAAGCGTGTTACGCTCTTCTATTAGCTGCTTTATTGCGTTGTTGACATTTGCAGATTCCTGAGTCAGTTGGGAGAACTGCTCTCTTATTGTACGTGTAGCCTTGGACGCCTCTAATTTCATCGCGGCGTCCTTTACCCGGGAGAGAATCTCATTCTTTTCACGTTCGCTCTTGTAATGTTTGGCATCAATAATAGCCTGATTCTTTTGCACTATAGCCTGCAAATCCTCTTCCTTTTCTGGAGGAAGCCGAGCCTCCATAACTGAAAGAAAGTTCTTTGACTGTGATAACTTTTCGCTCACCGAGGAAAGCTCGGAATTACGACTATCTACTTCAGATTTTATCTGCTTGAGCCTCTCAGTGTGAACATCAAGAATGCTTCTCTGCTCCTTTATGGTGTTTCCTATCGAGCGGAATTGGTTCTTGTCAATGTCAATAATCTTGTCCGACAGCTCTTTTAGTTCGCTGGTAAGCTGGCGCTTTTGAGCAATGAGATCATCCCACCCAAGAGACTCCATATCTTTCTCCGACACTGGAATATGGCTTAAAGAAGATGATATAAAAATATAGCAGGTGTGAAATTGTTCGGCCATAGCGAATCCATAGGCAAAATCTCTGGATTAGATTCACTACCTTGTACACGTTACATACAACGATAATACAGATGTCGGCTTCACTAAGATTTAGGAACTTGGCTTCCTATTTAGAGAAGATCGTCGTTAAATTGCAAATGATACAAGGTCGTTGAAACTATTCTTACCTTTCTTGGACAACTCGCATCGTTGTAGAAAAAAGGGCCACAAGTGAAAATCAGGTACTGATAAGGAGAGACCGCTGACAAACTCCTCCGGTTACAATAGTATTGTTAATGATTTATTGTCTTTTGTTGTATGAATGGGTCAATTTGGAGGCAATCCTATTGTGACCAAGACAGTAACAATTTGTTTCTTTTGGATTAGCAGGTGATGGTTTTAAGACAAAATAGAATTTTATCCTCTTGCCTAGTAGGAGCAGTATAATTAATCCGAGATGACCGGTTTTTAACAATATCAGCTTTTTGGCTTGTTATGTTGGTCTATATAATGATACAAAACTGACCTTGTCCAATAGCTTACCTTA
>DATDKS010000105.1:0-10364 GCA_036519825.1 Nitrososphaera sp.
GGAAAGTGCTCCGCTTGCGGCTATCAAAATGAATCCGATGCCGCATTTTGTGCAGAGTGCGGCACCAAGCTATAGCTGCTACTATCATTATCTGAGGATTATTCTGGCGTCAACCACTCTGGCCCCTTTTCCTTCTTCGAGTACCAAAAGCGGATTAATGTCAAATTCCTTTATCTCTGGAAAGTCGACCACCAGCTGGGACAGCCGCTGGAGCGAATCCGCTATTGCTCCCAAATCTGACGATTTTTCTCCTCTTACACCCTTTAGCAGCTTTATAGTCTTGATGGATTCAACCATGTTTGTCGCTTCTTGCTCGTCAATGGGCACTATTCTAAATACAACGTCTTTGAGCACTTCGACATAGATGCCACCAAGGCCAAACATGATGACTGGTCCAAATGTTGGATCTTGGCTTGCTCCAAGTATGGTTTCCTTGGCAGACTTCACCATTTCCTGAACCAGCACACCCTTTATCTTGGCGTCTGACTTGTACTTTAGCGCATTCTCTGTTATTGTCCTAAACGAATTCTTTAATTCATCGTCGGTCTTGATGCCCACCTTGACGCCGCCTGCGTCTGACTTGTGGATGATGTCGGGAGAAACGATCTTCATGACCAGCGGATAGCCTATCTGGTTTGCAGCGTTTATGCACTCTTGCTCAGTAGTGCACAGGATGCTCTTTGGAGTTGGAAAGCCATAGGCCTCAAGCACTTCATAGCCTTCCTCTTCGAGGAGGTTGCTCCTCCCATTCTTGCGAACATTCTCAAAGATTGACTTTACCTTAGCTGTATCTTTGGAAAATTGCAGTGTAGCTCTCTTGGTTGATGAAGCTTCATCCACCCATTTCTTAAAATCATACATCGCCTTGAGCGTCCTTATCGCCGGTTCTGAATATAGGTAGTAGGGGATGCCACCTTCTGACATGATCTTCCTATTTTCCGTCCCTTCGGCGAGGCCCATCAGCGACGCAAGTATTGTCTTGTTCGGGAATTGTTGCGACATCTTGACAAGTACCCTTGCAAGGTCGTCGTAGTTGAGTGTGGCTGAAGGGGTGCACATCGTCACGACAGAGCCGACGTTTGGATGCGCCAATGTCAGAAGCAATACTTTTTCAAATCTGATGTAATCGGCGTCACCAACAATATCGACGGGGTTCCTTGGCGAACCATATGCGGGTATGACAGCCGCGATCTCCTCTCTTGTGGAGGAGATATCTGCCATTTTCAATCCGTACCTAGAGCAGGCATCAGTTGAAATAATAGCCGGGCCACCAGCGTTCGATACAATAACAACATTGCCATCTGGTAGTGGTTGCTTTGAAAAGGCAGTGGCTAGATCGAACAGCTCTCCCATTGTGTCAACTCTAATTACGCCACACTGAGCAAAAGCCGCTTCATAGTTTGCATCAGAACCGCCCAGCGCGCCAGTGTGCGAAGCGGCTGCCTTGGCACCTTCTGCAGTCCTGCCAGCCTTGAGCACAATTATTGGCTTTTTCTTTTCAGTGGTTATCTTCTTCGCAATTTCCATGAACCGCCTTGCATTGCGGATATCTTCAAGGTACATCACAATAACTCTAGTGTCTTCATCATCTGCCAAGAGCTCAAGGACATCGCTTTCGTCCATATCCACCTTATTACCCATGCTGATGACTTTTGAAAAGCCGATGTTCTGAGCTTCTGCGTCCTCTACAGTTGCCGCGCAGATGGCGCCACTCTGTGATACAAGTGCAATATTACCATATTTTGGAGTAATCTTGAGAAACGTGGAGTTCATTATGTTATCCTTTGAAAAGCTCATTATCCCGAGGCAGTTTGGACCAATGACCTTGATGCCATACTTCTTGGCAATTTCGCCAACCTCTCTTTCCAGCTTGGCACCAGCTTCATCCACCTCTTTGAAACCTGCAGAAACAATGATTGCACCCTTGATCCCCTTCTTGCCCACCTCTTCCATGACATCCGGAGTAAATTTGCTGGGTGCAGCCACCACTGCAAGATCTATAGAATCTGGAATATCAAGCACATTCTTGTACGCTATCAGGCCGCCCACTGTAGGATTTGACGGGGTGACTGGGTAAATCTTGCCCTTGAAATGCTTGACAATATTGTAAAAGATCGTCTTGCCCACTCCCGGCTTTTCAGAAGCCCCAATTATAGCGATCGACTTGGGAGAAAAGAAGATCGAGTTTGACATGAAGTGAAAGGCGTCTGAGGCTGGTTATAAATGATTCATAAGGATAGCTTTTTTACTGCCAGAGGCAGAATAATATGTGCTGTCAATGGCAAGCGGTATCTTGATGCTGCTAGTAATCCCGGCAATCATAGCATTTCTATTTGGAATATGGGTATTTTATAGTGTGTTAATCGATATACCAAAAAGGGAAACATCGCAGTTTACTGTAGTAGGACCTGACACGATAAGAATGAGAATCGACCCCTCAGAGTAAAAGCAGATCTTAGTTAACGATTGAAAATCAGAATTTGGATACTGGATTCTTAAATCAAAAACAAGCGCCAAAGATTCAAAAAGCAACCTTTATTTTCAATTGCAAAATCTCTACACACTGCATTGAGTGCGATAAACGAAGTAGTAGATGCTGAAATGGAGGGTCTACTTGCAGACCTCCAGACTCTGATAAGGCAGCCCAGCGTTTCTGCAAAAAAGCAAGGCCTAGTCGAGTGCGCCAACCTAGTTGCACAAATAATGCGCAAGGCAGGCATCAACTCTGAAGTTCTTTACTTGGACGACAAGAATATTCCGCCCATTGTCTATGGCGAAGTGAAATCAAAGTCAAATCCGAACAAGACTATTTTGTTCTACAATCACTACGACGTACAGCCCGAAGAACCACTCGAACTGTGGGAGAACGACCCCTTTAGTGGAAAGGTAGAGGGTAACTATGTGTTTGGCAGAGGCTCGGCTGACGATAAGGGAGAACTGATTACGCGCATCAAGGCAGTTGAGTATTGCTTGAAAAAGACAGGCGACGTGCCATGCAATGTCAAGTTCATGGTAGAAGGCGAGGAGGAGATCGGAAGCGTGCATGTCGAGCAGTACTTCAATAGGTACAGCAATAGACTTTCATGCGACGGAGTAATATGGGAGTTTGGATATGTAGACGCTAAGGACAGGCCAATAATCAGCCTCGGCATGAAGGGGCTGCTATACGTTGAATTGATAGCAAAGGGGCCAGTGCGTGACGCCCATTCAAGTCTTGCAGTGCTTATTGAAAACCCGGCGTGGCGTCTTATCTATACGCTTAACACAATGCGCGATCAGACCGGAAAGATACTAATCAAGGATTGGTACAAGGAAGTGAGGCCATTTACGGAGCAAGAGCTATCAGTCATTGCAAGTGAGCCCTTCGACGTGGAAGAGTTCAAGAAAGAGTATGGCGTCAGCAAGTTTGTCGCCGATACAAAGGGCACTGACATAAAAAAGGCTCTCGTCGGAATGCCTACCTGCAATATTGCCGGCTTTAACTCCGGCTACATAAGCGAAGGTGCAAAAACGGTATTGCCGTCTCAGGCAGTGGTCAAAATAGACTTTCGGCTTGTGCCGGATATGATGCCGGAAAAGCAGCTCGAGCGGCTCCAAAATCACTTGAAGGAGCACGGCTTTTCAGACATAGAAGTGAAGCTCATACACGGCGAGGCTGCAGCAAGGACGCCGATTAGCGACCCGTTTGTCAGGCAGGTAGAACAGGCTGCAAAAGAGACCTTTGGTTCAGCGATAATAAGCGTCTCTTCTGCCGGCACTGGTCCGATGTACTCTTTTGCAAAGGTGCTCAAGGCACCCTGTATCTCGATCGGTAGCACATACATGTTTGCTCGCATGCACTCTCCAAACGAGTTTGCAAGAATTGATCTGTTGAACAAGACTACCAAGTGTATTGGGAGAGTAATGGAAAGGTTTGCCGGCTAGAGTATAATAGCCGCTAAATTAATGACATCAAGCGATCAGTTCCCTTCATATCTTGAATCGTGGGCATCATGGTTGGGGCGTCTCTGCTATGTATCTCCAAGAGAGGTGTAGAGTAGTAAATAATGGATGGGGAGAGATTTGAACTCTCGACCACCTGTGTGTAAGACAGGTATCCTAACCAGGCTAGACTACCCATCCGGCAAAACTGCTCGTCAGTTGAGCAGATCGATATTAATAGTATTTGGAGTTGCATGCTCGCGGAAATAACTAATACGTCCTATCACAATCAACACAATCCAACTGTTTTAGTTTTGCCTTTGCTGTCTGGTCTGTTCCTGTTGTTCCTGACTTCCTAGCATTGAATCTAGTTCTTCTGAACTCTGAGCTGTCGCTATCGTATTATTTGGATTGGAGCCAAGAAAATAATCAGAGTGCAGGCTGCTGTTCCTGAGGCTGCAATTGAAGCTATTGTGAAAATGGTGAGGTAGATGGTTGTTGTTGTTATTGCTGCTCCTAATCCAATTAAGGTGAGTGTGATTTGGTCTTACCTGACTTATCATTTTCTTTGTTGGAGCCCAAAAACACTGGACCCCCAAGTGCAGTCATGACTTCTTTCTCTAATAGGTCCATGCAAAATGCAGCCTTACCCGCGTCTCCTGCAGTTATTGCTTGACGATACATAACATATAATGCAAAGTCTCTAGTATAGTTCCAGCGTTTACCTAGCTCGTCTGCTTCTTTTAACAATGAAGCTTTGTCCGTGTAGTCAACGTTGTGGTTATCTGAGTTCATTTCTCAGTCGTGGCCCTGACTAGAGCCTGAATATCTATAACATATCTAAATAATAAATTTTGAGAAGTCATTTCTGAGGAAAATTCTGCTATAATTCTCCCGATCAGGGTAACTTCGAATATACATGTCCATTTTTTCTACCTTACTTATTAATGTCGTTAAAAAGACAAAGGACACGAACGAATCGGTGTAATCCAGCCTCACTGTGGTGCCCAAGTTCCCAGTAGGCATAGCTTCTATATCGGCCACACTTGCAATAATAATAGCTGCCAAGAGGATGTTGTCATTCGTTCAGATGGGCAAGATGTATTAGATACGTCACCCACTTAATTTTATGTCAGATGACGAGCATCGCAAATTATCGCAGAGTGAGATAGAGCAGGAGGTAGGCAAGCTCGACAGCTGGAAGGTTGTCAACGGCAAGATAAACAAGACATTCGAATTTGATGACTTTGTGCAGGCATTTGGATTTATGACAAAAGTTGCATTGAATGCAGAAAAGATGAACCACCATCCCGAGTGGTTTAACGTTTACAATCGCGTTAGGATCGACCTAGTGACTCATGATGTCAATGGCATAAGCAACTACGATATCGAGCTTGCGAGGATCATCGACACTATTGCCAAAGCCTGAATGCCTGCTTTACGCGATATCAAAGTTAACGCTTACGGCATGCTATTACCTATGCTGAAGCAAAAAGAAGATCCCTAATTCCTTCGGTCAAGACAGCAGGCAATGGGAGGCTGGATGGATCTGTTGCGAAAACGGAGCAGTATCACAGATGAGCAGTCAATCCGCAGGTTATAGCTGAGGCAGGGTCTCTAAAGAATTGTAGGACAACGCGATAATTTCCGTCGATAGTGTGGCACCAATAGGGTATAGACTGCACGATATCATTCTATAGTCATTCTTGTCCCTCACGGGATTCTTATATTGTGAGAGTAATAGATCTGTGCATGAGTGAGGTAAAGAAATATGGTATCTTTTCCATTTAACGAACGGGTAGATAAGAAAGGTTATTGGATTAATGAATTAGAATCGCTTGGTATATCTCCAAAAGAGACTGAGAGAGATTATGAAAGTGAATCTGACTGTATCAAAGAACTTGCCGATCATGTGGAAAATATCAAACAGGCATTATACCAAGAATACAAAACTTCCTATAGTGAAAGGATGATACAGATGGAAGCAGAAGAAGAAAACGCTATAGTTGTTTAACAGAAACCAAATATCAATTAATTTTCAGGAAAAATAAGACTCCCCTTTTGTTCCTGGTATTATCTATAATACATATGACAGAGACAAGCATAACCTGAGGGAGTCATAGATTATCACGTCAGAAACCTCAAGATAGGGAAATCTCTATTCCAGTTGGAATTATTCGGGCAGCAATCATCATGCCAGTTATACCAAACACTAACTGAATAGCTCAGGGTAAGACACAATAGTAAGCATGCAGACGTCAATTAAGAAAGATAAAAAATAATCCGTTTTAGATCCGTTAATTTAGTTCGTTATCATGTTACTGGAATAACGTTTGCCCTTGAAATAGGAAACTTCAACGTAACGACTCCATCCAAATACGTTGCTATTCCAGTCACTTTTGCTCCCTCTTTGACAGAGATAGGCAACGATATTCTTTTATCTATTTGAACGGGTCTTTGTTTATAGAGTATAGTGCCAAGACTTTCATCCTGCGGTTCAATTTTTTTTGCTCTTATTGACAGGATGTCTTCTTCAATACTAATCTTGATCTCCTCTCTCTTGAAACCCGGTAAGTCAATCTTAACGACCAGACCGTTTTCATCTTCATACATATCCAATGCTGGCATTACAAATTCGTAAAACTCTCGTGATCTTTTGCCTATCTCTCGAGATAACTCTCGAGCTGCATAATGGATTAAAGTCATACAACATTAGATTTTGTGTTCATTGCATAAATGTTTTTTCTAGCAGCATTTACCTTGGAGCCTATTCCTTGGTGACCTCAAGCAACATGAAGTCATAAATAAGAGCCTGAATCTGTTTGTGCTCCACTTTATTTCCCGTTGCGGCTACGTCGGTTGTGTCTCTGTTTATAGTTTCAGAAGTCCTTGACTACTTCTAATCATATGTGAGTATAGGGTTCTAGAGCATCAACTAATTTTCATCCATCGTAAATCTATCTATACACCTGCTCATCTGATGAATTCACACAAATGATCTTCTGGTAGTCAGGCGGCATGGACGGCAAAGACAGGGCGATCTTATCATTGTGTTTGTGCCACAAGGTAGAGAGGACTGTGAAGGTAGCAATCGACAATTTGAATGATTAAGGTTTGAGAACTGAAAGGAATAGTTTAGATGACGCAAGGAAAAAGTATATTTGTCGATTCAGTCGGACTGACTGTAATAATATGCTAGCAATGCAGCGATGGTCTTTGCATCCTCAATATTTCCATTGATACACTTCTCGATTGCTGCACTCAGTGTCATCTCCTTTATCTCAATATTCTCGTCATCATCCAGAAGACCCCTTGTTATTTCTCTCAGGTTAGTAGCAACAAATACGTGCATCAATTCCGTAGAGTACCCTGGTGCAAGATACCATTTCAACAGCAGTCTGAGAGTGCCGGAGCAGCCAATCTCTTCTGCCATTTCGCGAATTGCTGCCTGCCTCGGCGTCTCATCCTTTTCTATCTTTCCTGCCGGAATCTCTAGCAGCATCTTGTTTGCCGCATGCCGGTACTGGGTAACGAGAATAACGCTGCTACCTCTGACGGCTACTATCCCCACAGAGTCCTGGTGTTCGACAATTTCCTTATCAACAAGCTTGCCGTTTAGTGAGAAATTGTCTTTTCTGAGGTTGATGCTGCCGCCGGAGTATATCTTGCTGCTTTCAATAACTTTAACTCCTGTCATCGTCTTACAAATGTGAGGCAAGGATTAAACCTATTCGTTAATTTTATATCCAATTGGTATCTTTTTTTAGACGTGGAGTTCATTGACGGCGATGGCAACATCATTATACCCAAGGCCGTCAGGCCGATAATTGACCTCAAAGAGACTGCCCTTGGCAGCAAAAAGGGAGCCAACAAGCAGTACCGCTATGGCAACCTTCACATCAGAGATTATGATACTCACTACAGTGTCCACACTGACACATTGGATCCATCAAGTAACGCACTTGGACACCTGCTTGTGGATGCGCCGGAGTACCTGGCAGGCGCGACAGCTGCATTCATAGTTGGCAGGCGCTTAGGCGCTACAGTCTACGGTCTACGCAAAAAGCAGGGTAAGCGCGCCAAAGATGCCGCCATCGATGCGGTACTAGCTGGATGCATCGCCGGCTCTGCAGCAGGCAACCTTGTATTCAACATGGCCAGCTCGCTGAAAAAGAAAAAGGGTGAGTAAGCTCGACGGAGAGCCCCACCCAAATTAGAAAAGAGGACACGGACCTTGTCGAAGCATCAGTCTTTCCTCATCCTTCAAAATTGCACGTTGCTAAGGTAGTGCTCAAGCTTTTGCCCATTGTAATAAATTTGCGGCGAGACAGACGCGAGTGGGTCAAGCATGAGGGCAAAAACGTCGACGAAGAAAAGTACCGTAGGCATGCTCGTAAGGTACTCAAGACGTTCATTGAGCTTGGGCCATCATACGTCAAACTTGGCCAATGGCTATCAACCCGGGTAGACATTTTGCCTCAACCCTACCTTGAAGTGCTCTCAAAATTGCAAGACGATGTTCCACCTGCTCCCTTCTCGCAGGTAAAGCCAGTAATTGAAAAAGAGTTAGGCAAGATAGAGGACGCATTTGAAGGGTTTGACACTACTCCTCTGTCCGGGGCCAGCCTTGGACAGGTCTACTTGGCAAAGTATGATGGCAAGCAAGTCCTAGTCAAAGTGAGCAGGCCAAATATTGAAAGAATAATTGAAGACGACATTTATGTTCTGAAAAAGATATTGCCGCTTGCAACACGGTTTATCGACCCGAACTTGAGATTCTCAGCAGAAGGCATGATGGCACAGTTCATCGAGACGGTACACGAAGAGATGGACTACCGTATAGAGGCAGAGAATCTGCTTACTATCAAACGCAACTTGGCAGGCGATCCGTCAGTCATAATACCGGACCTATTCTTGGAGAGGACGACCAAACATGTACTTACAATGAAATATGTCCCAGGCATCAAGATAACTGACATTCCAAGACTGGATGAAAAAGGGATCGACAGAGAAAAGCTTGTAGTGCGCGTGCATAGACTGTTCTTCAAGATGCTTCTGCGTCACAATATCTTCCATGCAGATCCGCATCCAGGCAACATTTCAGTTGCAGAGGACGGCCGCCTGATACTGTACGACTTTGGAATGGTGGGAAGGCTTGACAGCGAGACCCGCATCCGACTTATCCGCCTCTACCTTGGGATGCTCGATAAGGACCCCGAGAGGACTGTCAACGTATTGATAGAGCTTGGGACACTTGAGCCCACAGTGAACCGTTACATAGTTGAGCGCGGCATCGCACTCAGCATTCAATCCTTGCATGGTCGGCAGGTCGACAAAATGGAGGTAAAGGCGCTAGTAGACCTTGCAAACAAGACGATGAGCCGCTTTCCTTTTAGGCTGCCAAAGAACCTTGCGCTCTACATGCGTATGTCGTCTATTCTTGAGGGTATCTACTACCACCATAAGGTGCCATTCCAGTTCGTCAAGGTGCTTGCAGGCCTCATTGAAGAAGAGGGCCTTCTACGTGACGCCTACATTGAGGAGGTAAAAGTATCTGCAAAGAGGTTTGTTAAGGGAATTCAGGATTCAGTAAGTGTTGCGCCACTATTAAAAACATATCTTGAAACAATAGGACCCGCTGGCAGATACGACAAAAATAATAGCGCACTTGCCGCAAGCATACTTGCTTCTGCATTGTTTATTGGGTCAGCCTTGATGTTGCCATACAACTTTTATCTTGCGTACGGTGGCTTTGCCGCATGTGCTGCGGCAATTGCAGTGGCATTGAAAAAGAAAATTTAGACCATCTGTCTACTAAGAGGTTAATATCCTTCTTGGCAACGATGTGAGATCGATCGTGACTACTAGATTGTTGCTCTCTTCCACTATGTCAATTTCTGGCATAAGACAATTTAAAATTCTCTAGATCTGCCATCTATCTGCTTGGTCAGCTTCCTTGGGCCATATCTTCCAACAACGCCTATGACATAAAACTTCACAAGATACCATAAATCCCTTCATTTTAAGCCTTGAAATCAATAAAGTAAAAATACTCCCACGATGATATGGACCCAAGTCAATGTATGCCGGTTCTTATGAGGTGCCAAACTGCAATGCCTGTGGTAGACAAGTGAGGCCAGGGGAGCTGTCAGAGAGTTTCAGCTGTCCAAAATGCAGGAACGCAACGATATGGCGCTGCGAGGGTTGCAAGGGTAAGCAGAAAAAGTACCAATGTACTGTCTGCGGGCACAAAGGCCGCTAAGTGAACACTTTGAAAAAGCTTGTAACAAGTTCTCTTTGGTCCTGCTGCATCGTCATAACAGCCTCTACTAGCTCCTTTTCGACTGTTATCTGATTAACGATGACTGACCTCATCTTCTTGATGTCCAGCGGTGCAATGCTATCAATTTCGCCTGTGCTGTAGGCGTAAATGTATTCGTTGA
>DATDKS010000106.1:0-14007 GCA_036519825.1 Nitrososphaera sp.
AAGAAGGAGAAGTTGTTCTTAAGCAAAGCAGAACTAGACTATTTAACTGCCAATCGACAGTTTAGTGAAGATTATCGCTATACCATCAAATCAAGGCTTCAAAAGAAGGTGCAACAATTTGCAAGGGAAGAGTTACCATTATTGGTTGAGCAAGGCTATCTAGACCTTACAGAATTCTGTAAGGTCGAGCTTACAGAAAATTGTAAGGTGTCCAATGCGTTGGTAGCTCAGCCTGGTAGAGAGTTACAGTATAGTAGTGAAAAAGATAAGATAATGAGAAGCCTTGGGGGGGATTTGGACCCCCGACCTCTACCTAGTTGGGATATGGCCAAAGGTGGACCTCTACCTTACCAAGGTAACGCTCTACCAGGCTGAGCTACCAAGGCAGCTAAACGAACAATCGAGCCAATAAACCATATAATAATTATTGGGAGATGCTTAAGATCAAGATTTATTTATGCATGCCTATTAACGCAACCTCGAGCATGCGGGGGTTGTAGAGCCCGGCCAAATAGGCTAACAAGTTTGGAGACGCGGGACTTAAGATCTCATAAATGGGTTATCCCGTCCCTTAGGGGTCCGTGGGTTCAAATCCCACCCCCCGCACCTCCTTAACTGCGTAGGTAAACTAGAATAATAAAAGGGACAGCTTATAAGGATCAAAATCTTTTTTCCTGTTATGTCAAAACTACTATATCAAGAATCTGCTGATCTGTTATTATCTGAATTTGCAAAGGTCAGGAAAAGGACCATGCAGCTTTTCAAACCGTTGAGAATAGAGGACGCAGTCATGCAGTCTGACCCTTTCGGGAGCCCCCCAAACTGGCATATTGCACATGTAACTTGGTTCTTTCAAAAGGTCTTAGAAAAACACGGAGCTACCCTGGAATCAGACAACAGTGGTTTCAACCTAGAATATCTCAACTCATACTACCATCAGTTTGGAAAAATTCTACCAAAGCAGGAGAGAGGTAAGTTCCCGCGACCTACTGTAAAGCAGACTCTAGATTACAGGTCATTTATAGACAGAAAAGTAACCGAATTTTTGAAAGAAAAGTCAACAACATTTTCTGAAAACCCGAATGCAACCACTCATGAGCTGCAGTACGACATCATGCTTGGAATGCAACACGAGATGCAGCATCAAGAGCTTATGGTATATGATTTTCAACACTTTTTCGAGCGCTTCCCCGATCCATCTGACAACTACAAACCCCTAATCATTAATGAGGCTCCAAAAACATCAGAGATAATAAGAATATCTTCTGAGATGGTCAATATCCCTGGAGGGATCTTTGAGGTTGGATACAACGGCAATTCCTTTTGTTACGATAACGAGATTCCAGAGCATAAAGTATACTTGCAACCCTTCAAAATGGA
Source organism: Nitrososphaera sp. (assembly GCA_036519825.1). Lineage (GTDB taxonomy): Archaea > Thermoproteota > Nitrososphaeria > Nitrososphaerales > Nitrososphaeraceae > Nitrososphaera. The sequence goes on from DATDKS010000106.1 coordinate 1,381, forward strand.
CATGGCGCCTGTAACCAACGGCGAGTATATGAAGTTCATAGAGGATGGAGGATATGAAGATTACAGATACTGGCTTGCTGATGGATGGGAACTGGCAAAGGAGCAGCAATGGAACGCACCGCTATATTGGGGGCAAGAGGAGAATGTTTGGAAAAAGAAGGATTTACGAGGCTTGAACAAGATCGACCCGGATGAGCCCGTCGTCAATGTCAGTTACTATGAAGCAGATGCATATGCGCGCTGGGCAGGTAAGAGGCTTCCAACCGAGGCAGAGTGGGAAAAAGCGGCAAGCTGGAACGAGGCATTGCAGAGAAAAACTCTGTACCCATGGGGCGATCAAAGGCCAACTCCCAAACATTCCAACCTCCTTGAATCCTACCTATGGGGCCCATCCAAGGTAGGGACCTATCCCGCGGGTAAGAGCTATTATGGCTGCCACCAGATGATAGGAGATGTTTGGGAATGGACATCTTCTGAATATGTGCTGTATCCAGGCTTTAAGTCAAAATTTTCTGAATACACCGACAAATGGACGATAAACCAAAAAGTGCTGAGGGGAGGCTGCTTTGCAACGTCGACGGCGCAAATACGCAACAGCTATAGGAACTATTTCAAGCCGCACGAAAAGATACTCTTCGCAGGTTTCCGTTGCGCCAGAGACGTTTAAGAGGGCGAAAAGAGAGCTACGTCGAACCATCTTTTTTCGTCCATAAAGTTCTTCTTTATGGCAAATCCGCAATCCTCAGCAAGCGCAGATATTTGATTCAAAGTATATTTATAGGAATTTTCTGTATGGATACTCTCGCCCTTTCTGATCGCGAATGTCTTGCCTAATGCACCTATGTAGAGCTGTTGGTCGGTTTTTGAAACTAGATGCATCTCCATTCTCTGTTGCTCGCGACTGTAGAAAGCACAATGTTCAAATTTTCCAAGCTTAAAGTCCCCACCAAGTTCTCTATTTATCCTTGTTAGCAAGTTCATATTGAATTTGGCTGTTATGCCAGCCTTGTCATTATAAGCTGCGTTTAGCACTGCCTCTTCTTTTTGCAAGTCAAATCCGACAAGCAGGAAATCCTTTGTATGGAGTTTTTTCCTTACTGATCGAAGTAAAGATCTCGCCTCTATAAGTTCAAAGTTGCCAATGCTTGAGCCTAAAAAGAGTACGAGCTTTGTGTCTGGAATTTCCTTGTTCTTCCCATCAGCCATGCATTCAGCAGCATCAGCCCTGTCAATGCCAACATCGTAATCCGAACGGATTGCAATGATGCTCGCGTTTGGAAATTGTGATTTCAGTCTCCTGGTGCTCTCTATCAATATGCTGCTTGATACATCGATTGGAAAGTAGTAGATCCTCTTTTTCTGTAATGCTAAGTGACTGAGCAAAATAGTTGTTTTTGAGCTGCTTCCACTTCCAAGTTCTATTATCTTGACGTTGCTACCCACCAACTTTGAAATCACGGGTGCATATTTGTCGAGTATCGAGGCCTCAGTCCTGGTAAGATAATACTCGGGCTGAAGGCATATCTGCTCAAACAGTTGGGAGCCAACCTTGTCGTACAAATACTTAGGATTGACATACTTGCTTTTGGTTGCTAAACCCCTTTCAATATCATTTGCAAAGTCTCCTAACTCACTATTTTGTTGAAGTGTCATTCTTGTTATCTTCTCCTCCTCCTCCTCCTGCTTATCCATAAGCTTTGTGAACGTAACACCATCTCCATGCCTTATTGGGCAAGGCTACCATTACAGGATGGTTTGTATCAATAAAATGGCTTGTCGCATGTTTTCCAGGCGATGAATCACAGCAGCCAACATGACCGCACGAAAGGCATAGACGCAGGGCAACCCAACTAGTCCCCTCTTTTTTGCATTCTTCACATCCCCTAGTGGCGGGTGAAATATTTTCATCATTTGCTTGAGCTAGATGGATGCATTTATTCTGCTTTTGTGGTTGCATATGCTTATCCACTTCAGTTAGCACGAGATATATTCATACTTATCTCTTACTCATGAGGGTTACGGTAAAATAAGGTGTCCTTGATAAGTGTCTTCTACTTGTATCAATTCTATCCATACATGAAAATTGTAAAGGACATCACCACGTTTTGATTATTTCGGTTTTTTATCTAAAAAAACGATGCATTTTGTTGATAACTCTAGGAGCACCATGCTGGTTACAACAGCACACACACAGGTACGCGCTGTAGCATTTAACGTGCGCGATAACACACGTACAACCCACTAGTCCGTCCGACTATGAATGCAATTCTGTGGTGGTCTCGTCTTAATGCACTACTAAATATTGGCTAGGCGATGCGTCATCATCTTGTAGTGCACTGTCTCTTTTCCTTATGGTCCTGGAAGTGCATCTGACAAAAGTCGTTGTCGCAGTCATAGCAGTGCCAACTTGAAATGGTGTAACAGACTATACACTTGCCTATGGGTTTGTTGTAGTCGTAGTTTTTTCTTTGTTTTGTAGGAGATGTTTTTTGTTGCCTTGGCTGTGCCTTCATATGCCATATGCCTCAAAGGGCTGGAGAAATAGTACGGAAGCGCATATACTACAGTCCCTCAAAAGTTATAACCATTGCTAACGCTGTAACCCAACGGCTTCCTTAAACAATCCTATTATTTAAGTATTGACGACACATCTGAACATTTATTTATTTTCAGAAATGCTATCAATTTCCATGCCTGCACCCAGTGACAAGACTCTCATCGAAGTAACTGTAGTTGGACCTGATAGGAAAGGGGTCGTAGCCGATATTACCAACTTTGTCTTTAAAAGCGGCGGCAACATCGAAAAGATAAACCAGAATGTACTCCGGGGCCTCTTTGGTATGCAATTTGAGGCCTCATTTGCAGAGGAGATCGGCAGGAAGCAGCTTGACCGGGGTCTAAAGCAGCTTGCCAAAAAGCTGTCAATGGAAATAAAAGTTCACTACCAAGAGCCTTACCGGCTCCGAAATGTTGCAATCTTGGTAAGCAAGGAACCTCAATGTCTTGTAAGGCTACTGCAGGCTAAGAAAAGGGGCCAAATAAGAGACAATATCTCTGTTATCATCGCAAGCGATGCCACCCTCAAGTCAATTGCAGATGATTTCAGAGTACCATTTCACGCAGCAGTTCACAGAGATCAGACAGAGGCTGAAGACAGAATCCTCCAACTAATCGAGCGGTATGATATTGACCTAATAGTCCTCGCAAGGTATATGCGCATACTGACACCAAACTTTGTTTGGCGCTATCCAAACAGGATAATCAACATACATCCCTCACTCCTCCCTGCATTTCCTGGGGCATATGCATATGTTCAAGCATACGAGCGAGGCGCCAAGATAATAGGATGCACTGCACACTTTGTAACCGAAGACCTTGACCAAGGTCCAATAATCTACCAGGAATCCTTCAAGGTATCGACCTCTGACACACTCGACACCATCAAGAAAAAGGGTCAAGAACTTGAAGCCGCAACGCTTCTTGAGGGAGTGCGACTCTACCTTGAAAACAAACTTGAAGTATATTGGGGGAAGGTCTATGTCAAAGAAGATAAAAAATTGATAAGCCACAAGAAAACAAAAGGTAGTTAATGGGCGCAAGTCTGCTTATCGGATAGTGTCAGCATCGGTATTTGGCATGACCGACTATGATTTTAGAGTCACACTTAAAAAAATCAAGCGAGCCATAATACCTGTGGGATCTCTTGAGCAGCACGGTGCCCATTTGCCAGTATCCACAGACTCGCTTATCGCTGAATACCTTGCGAGGCTCTTAGCAGAAAAAGTTGGCGCGTTTGTGCTACCTGTCATTTCATATGGTGTCTCATTTGAGCATAAACCAATGTTCAATGTATCGCTTCGCAACTCGACGTTGGCCACTGTGTTATGTGACACCTGCATTTCACTTGCAGAAAACCGGATAAGGGAAATAATCGTCCTAAATGGCCATCATGGCAATACAGGAGCACTGCAGTATATTCCGCAGGAGATAAAGAGCATGATACCTACTACACATGTCAATATTCACACCCTACATTACTGGCAGATGATGACATCGGAGTTTGACCATGCTGGCGAAGTTGAAACATCTCTTGTAATGGCAATTGCGCCTGAACTTGTGCATATGGACCGAGCGATGCCAAATTCCAAAAATCTATCGAAATCAAAGGCGGCTTACAGTAGCCTCACAAATGTGCCAGGATCTTTTCCCAAAATTACAGGCAATGGTGTTTGGGGAGACCCGATGAAGGCAACCGCATCACAAGGGCACAAGTTGATAAAGGAAATTACTGCCAACTTGGCCAAGACGATCGGCGAGCTTAGCTGAAAGATGATGTTGTTGTTATTGTACTTTCTATGAACTTTATAAGAAGAAATAAACCGTTTAGAAATTATCCTATCTACTGTACAGGTCTATTCAATTTACCCCTTGACAATTCCCAAGAGCGGTCTAGCATAAATATCCAATTTTAGATGGGCGCTGTTGTGATATTATTGTGAGCCAAACATACATCTGCTCTAGTTTGGGTGGTGAGTGAGTTCACACTCTATTAACACCTTCTAGTATCAGATAAACATAATCACTAATTTGAAGCGCTGTCGGAGAGAGCCCTTAACCACATATACTCTCTCTATATTGATACCCTTTGCAATTTCACTTCGAGATTCCCAAGCTGCAGAGATCTGTCAATCCTTCGTTAGGATTAGAGCTTACTAGACGGGCAATGGATGTTTGCCCAACCATAGAAAGGAAAAATTTTCTCATTTAATGTCTCTCTCTATCTCTCACTGCACTAATAGGCAAGATGTAGCATACGATGATGCTGGCACACCAACCTAGAAACATTATCGCATCTATCTTGCTCTTATGTCACATTTTTTTACAAATGAGCTTATATAAAATTCATCTACTAACATCTTTGGTATCAAACATACATAATAGGTATATGGCCAAAGTTTGCAATTGATGAAGCTGCCAGTAGAAGATCTTAAATTACTCTTTGAAGATCACCTGTAGGTACGAACATAAAGGTGAGTATGATTTATGTCAATACAACAGCAACAGCAACCGATGCCTATCTTTCTTTTGAAAGAAGGCACTAATGAAACAAAGGGCAATCAGGCGCAGAGAAACAATATCACTGCAGCAAAGGCAATAGCAGAAATTGTGCGCACAAGTCTTGGCCCAAGAGGAATGGACAAGATGCTTGTAAACAACCTTGGCGATGTAACAATAACCAACGACGGTGCTACAATTCTCAAAGAGATAGATGTTCAGCATCCAGCCGCCAAGATGATGGTAGAGATTAGCAAGGCAACAGACAATGAGGTGGGAGATGGCACAACCTCAACAGTTGTTCTTGCGGGATCTCTACTGTCCAAGGCAGAAGAACTGATAGCAAAGGACGTTCATCCTACGGTCATAGTTGACGGTTACAGAATGGCTTCTGAAAAAGCTATTGAGATACTAAAGAGCGCATCAACAAAAGTTGACCCAACAGACAGGCAAATACTTGGCAAGATAGCCCGCACCAGCATGGCTTCCAAGCTTGTTTCCGTGAACGCAGAGCCCTTGTCTAAGATTGTAGTAGATGCAGTCGTAGAAGTATCAGAAAAGGCTAGTGATAATAATCTCAAAGTAGACGTGGATAATATAAAGGTCGAAAAGAAGGCAGGAGGATCGGTAGATGATACTAAGCTTATTCAGGGCATTGTGCTCGACAAGGAAGTTGTGCACGGAGCTATGCCAAAGCGTATTGAGGACGCCAAGATAGCCTTACTCAATGCTGCATTAGAAATCGAAAAGACGGAGATGAGCGCAGAGATCCGCATCTCCGACCCACAGCAGATGCATATGTTCTTGGAAGAGGAGAACCGCATGCTCAAATCTATGGCAGATAAAATATCCGCTTCAGGCGCAAATGTACTTCTATGTCAGAAGGGCATTGATGACTTGGCGCAGCATTATCTTGCAAAAGAGGGGATCCTAGCTGTCAGAAGAGTAAAAGAAAGCGACATGAATAATCTTGCAAAGGCGACTGATGGCAGGGTGCTATCGAACGTAGATGAACTTTCCCCGGACGACCTAGGTTACGCCAAACTAGTAGAGGAGCGAAAGGTAGAGACTGACAAATGGGTTTTTGTTGAAGGATGTAAGAACCCCAAGGCTGTCTCTATCCTGATAAGAGGTGGATCTCAAAGGGTTGTTGACGAGGCTGAAAGGTCAGTCCATGATGCAGTAATGGCTGTCAAAGATGTAGTAGAATACCCATACATTACTGTTGGTGCTGGAGCTCCAGAAGTTTACATATCTCAAAAGATCAGAGAATGGTCGTCTTCGCTTACAGGAAGATCTCAGCTAGCAGTAGAAAGATTCGCTGATAGTGTGGAAGAAATTGCAATAGCTCTTGCAGAAAATGCGGGGATGGATCCTCTGGACACTCAGACACAGCTCAGAGCTAAAGCAGCACTAGCGAAGCCAAAATATGGAGTAGATGTAATCAACGGCAAGGTCACGGATATGGCGGCAAAAGACATTTACGAACCACTAAAAGTCAAGGAACAGGTAATTAGCGCGGCTACAGAGGTATCATGTATGATCTTGAGGATCGACGATGTCATTGCCGCAAGCAAGTCAGCAGGCGGTGGAGGACCACCAGGACCACCCGGCGGCGGAATGGGCGGAATGGGCGGAATGGACATGTAAATTAAAGGAAACGCATTCTCCATTTCCTTTATTTTCTTTTTTTTAGACATGTCTACTTGAAACGACGTTATTCTAGACAGAGTATTACTCGTATGATAGGATAGAATTCAATGATTCGTTGAGATATGCGGGCGTTGTAGCGGCGGACCTAGCTCACTTGGCTATGGGTTTAGACTTTCATTGAAGGGGTAATATCAAAATGCACTTTATTTCAGCCTACATGCTTCAAGGCAGGTATGCCAATCTAAAAAATATTACAAACTATTTTTGATATGCTATGAAGCATATGTGTTAGAGTCAAGGTTTCGTGGGTTCGTTCAAAGGGTCTAGGTAAAATCACAATTCTGACAATGGAAAAAAATAGAGCAGGCAGAGGAAAAGCAAGAATCCACTTGGGACTGCGGAATTGGATTAGAGCCGTATTGTGAAAAGACACAAGATATTTAACATCTACAAAATACATTCTCTTAATAGCGGCGACTAACCACACCCAACTGCAAGATTATATGCCGTATTGTGTTTATGATGTTGAAAAGGTATATGGCTGTAGAAAATGTAACAGCTCAAACGTGGCAGCAAAAGGTTGTCAATTCAGAAAATCCCGTGGTCGTTAATTTCAGTGCGGTTCGCTGCGGCTTTTGCAGGGCATTAGAACCACTCTATAGTAGGCTCTCTGAACAATATTCAGGCAAACTTGACTTTCTAAAATTGATGGTAGACGATTCACAAAACAACGAAGTACTACTCCATGCATCAGTTGAAGGAACGCCTACGCTAAAGTTCTATTGCAGAGCAAGAGAAGTTGGCGAGCATGTTGGATATTCTATTGAACCTGTGCTAAAGCAAAAGATCGACAGCATCTTGGCAGAGATGGAGTCATGTCTTAACAACAGCACACCCATTGAGAAGGCAGGAGAGGCAAAACAGTAGAGCAGAGCAGTAGCTGAATGGCTCTGCTAAATAAAAAGAGAGAGAGAGAGAGAGAGAGTTAATGCCTAATTCTTAGAACAAGACTCCATACTTTTGTGATATTGACTCTCGCTGTAAAGGAATTATTGCGTGTTCGCAATACAATGCAAGGCTGCTTTTTTTCTTATCATGCCATAATAGAGCAAAAATTTGTGAAAGCTCGACGGTACCTTCCCTTATTGAGTTATTCACACAATCCTCATAAAAAAGAAGAAGAAGAAGAATTGCTACCCCTCTTAAGAAGACTGTATATTCTCTAGTCTATTCATCCATGAAGCTTCCTTTAAAAAAAGAGAAGAGAAGAGCATAATGGGCGAAATAATACACATATAATTCAGAAAAAGCTTATGAAAAGATATAATGCATAAGGCTCCTTCTAATAATCGGTGACAGATGAGCTCCGTTGAAGACTATATGAATGCTAAAATGGTTATGCGTGATTCCAAAGCTAGCATGTTAGAGCTTGCAAAGGTCATGGTCGACTGGAACATTAGTTCCGTGGCTTTAACAGACGAAGAGAACAATAAGAAAGTCGTTGGAATCTTGACTGAACGCGATATTGTCAAGAGTATCGCAAAAGGAGTGCAACCTGATGGTATTACTGCAGGTTCTCTGATGTCTTCTCCTATCCTTTCTATAAGAAAGGATCAGCCAATAGAAAAGGCAGCTCTTCTAATGATAAGAAACAAAGTGAGGCATCTTCTGGTGGAGGATCCCGCTGCCGGCAAGGGAGCAATAGGAATAATTACTACGACAGATGTGGCTAGATACCTTCAAAAAAGAATGAAACAGACTGCTGCTGATCGACAGGTTGAAAAAGACCCACAACTAACATCATCTTCTTCCGAGCAGCTGTTACTATCAGAAGCATGGGAATTGTACTTTTAGCTTTCTTGGACCACAAGTGACATAGAAAAATAATAGTGAGTAAATGATGATCTTATTATGTAAAAATATGTAAGTCGTAGCCTTACTTTTCATCAAAGAATGTTCTTCACAGTAGAACCTGTAGCTTCCTTGTTCTTTTCAATCATTAAGAGATTCCTCATAGGACTGTTGATTTTTCATAATATTTCAACGCTCATCAAATCAGCCTTGTCACTATGTTGTGGTTCTTCTCTTATCTCTACTTATGCCTTTATCGCAAGTCTAGCTGCAACAAAAATTCATGAATAAAAATCACTTACTCTCAACAATCCGATTTGAGAGATGCATCAGAATTAGAATTCTTCTTCTTCTTCTTCCATCTCGATAAGTCTTGGAGTGATTTGTCATTTTGGCTTTGGACTTGGACAGGGTCATAAGTGCATGAATTTTGGGCTTGGTTCGCTCCTGCGGAATGTATGGTTCCCTTATTGGTTTGACGTATAGTTATGGTTTACCTTGTAAATCAATACTCCAAACAAAATGCCATCTTGGTTCTTAAAGCTTGGAGAGGCATAGGCAAGTTGTAGTGGCTGATTAGTTCCGCCGTCTGCTGGATACTTTACATTTTGTGCATACAGTCCGACGAGTCCAGGCTGCCATGTCTGCTGTATTTCTGATGGGCCCTGCGCACCAAACCTTGCGTAATAGAGAGGCTCAAACGGGAAGAGCTTGCCAATGAGTGTGTTATTCCAAAATTCTGGTTTTGGTGTAAATCCATCTTGCTCAATGTAATTTGCCTCATCAAAGCCTCCAATCCTCATGAACCACTGCTTCTTGCTTTCGTCTCCGCCTTGGCCTAATGTGTAGATTGCTAGTCTACCATCGTTACCAGTGGTATTTGTTCCGGTAGTATTTTGCTGGCCATAGAATCGTACCTGTCCAACTACATATACCAAGATATAGTCAGCTTTCAAGTCTTGAGCTATCTTCATTCCTGTTTTTTCGTCAGAAATGAACATCTTTCCTATCGTCTGGATGCGCGTGGTGTTGAGGGTTGCGTTGTCTGCGAGGCTGGTCTTGTTTCCAAGGGTAGTTATCCAGTAGCCATAGTCCCACCATGATGCAATCACGGCACCCGGCTCGGTGTTCTTTGAAAGCCAGTCCATTGCGTCTATCCAGTCCGGACTCTGAATCCTATAGCCCGTTCCGCCATTTGCGATCGCGGCTGGGACGTCTGCAGAGCTGACCCAGTTGGCGTTAGTAGGGTAGAACATTGGAATTGAAAGCATCATTACCATGACGATAACATAACTTATCTTCACGATCTGTCCGGAGGTAGAATGTGACCTCCTAGCAAACTCAATCTTTCTCCTTTCTTCTCTTGTGGCTGCAGTTACTCTTGGTCCTGCTGCTGTTACAGGGGTCGCGGCCGCTTCTCGATAAGCCATGATACTGCGTGTGACTTCAAGTAATCCGAGTCCTGCAAGTACGATTATGCCAACGGATGCAAAGACCAGCAACCTAGCGAAAGTCGCGCTCACATACACTCCTGTGATGCCGATCAATAGTGCAAATATCGCTGTATCGTTCCTACGTCGGAATGCTAGCCATCCGCCGAGCCCCGCAAACATCAAGAGCACTGAAAAGTCAGTAAAGTAGTCAGCAACGGTAGGCGTAAAGTGCTCTGCAACTGATTCGACAAGCGGATCTACTGAACCTATGAACGGGTTAACGGCATTGAGATATCTAAAGCTAGGAGACACGTAGGGACCAGCCACAATAAATCCGATGCCTACTGCAACAAATGCAATAAGCATAAGGGCCACGTTTCTAGTCTGCACCATTGGCTTGCTGATCCTCTTTACAAAGAAGGCAATTACCAAAAAGATGGTACCAGCCATCAGAGCCAAGCCGGGCAAGCCTAGTACAAACGATACTCCAGGTCGTGGAAAGGCTGCCGCGGTTATCAGCGTAAATACTGTAAAGGCAACTGCCACATACATGGGTATGGTTAAGTCCCTTCTAAAGAAGGGGAGTGCAATAAAGAAGAGTGATATCGGAATGCTAAAGTATTGAATTCCTCCCCAAGCGCCGTTAGCAAGACCAAGTATTAATCCACCTGCTACTGCCTTTGCGATGGCATATTTGATCTGCTTGTGTTTGATTGCAGATATGAATAAGTACATTGCCAGTATTCCAAAGAAGAGGCCCAAAGGCTCTGACTTGAACCATCCAAGGTTGCCTCTCTGAATGATGGCCGGGCTGAATGCCATGAACAGCGCAGAGAACATTCCAGCAGAGGTACCTCCTAGCACCCTTACGAGAGCAAACACCGCAATTACTGTAAGCGCGCCCATAACTGCAGGAAATGCAATAGTAAAGTCTAGAAGTGACATGCCTCGTCCAAAGGCTTGATACAGGTAGGCTGCTGTTATGTGTAATACCGCTTGTGATGTTCCAGGGACATCCCTGCCTTCGGGATACCATGACATTGTGTCATGCCATTGCCAGTACGCGTCGAGGCCGTTGTCTACAATGAACTTTGTCGCGCGATAATCGAAATACGGATCAAACTCGTTAAGATAGTAGCCATACTTTGACGGATAAAACCTCATAATGAGGGCGGAACTAAAGGCTAGAGCTAGAACAGCTATCACCAATAGGTGTCTAGTCTGAAACTCAACTGAGCCGGCCCGGAACAACGGTCTGGTGCCTTCTAACATTTGAACTTGGGGTATATTTAGCCCTTTTTTAAGGTACTGCCAATTATCACGCATCCCTTGGATGCTAAGAATAACGGAAGGCAGTGATTGAGAATTATGTATTATCTCCGACCATCGTTATGTAGGAATGAAAATATTTGTAGTAGTGCTCTGCTCTGATATTGAGATATTTACAAACATACTTCCCGGGCTGAAGACAAGAGTGTGTGTGTTTTTTTGCAGTCGCAACTGCCAGAGATCACAACCGCTTCAAGAATAGTAGTAGTCTCTTACTAATTAAGGAGAACAAATTGTAGCAACGGTTCAGCCGTGTGAAGAGCTTTTACCCTAGCAGCAACCCAAATTCATACATACCTATCAAAACCGCCACTTGCCCATTCTGGATTAATTTATATCCAAATAATTGATAAACTCTCATTACGCAAATACTACCACTAATGGTAGAACCGAATATTCAATTGATGATGACAGCGGATTCCATCACTGTAAATGCTTCGATGTTTGAAGGTGTGCTTACACAGAAAACGTTTGAGGGCCCTGACTGCTATTTGAAGCTGGTTGATTTCCTAAAGCAGCCTTCCTTTGCGAACCATGTCATCCACGCAGTAATTGTTGTCAGATGATATGCAATTTATAGTAATAATAATAATATGAGAACAATATTTATTACTGCTAGTTGAATAGTATAACTACAGTCTTTGACATGAATGCATTTGACAAACAGCGCAAGAGTGTTACCGCATGGTGCGAGGATTGCGATTGTGTTTTTGATACAAGATGGCATGCTAGCGAGCACCAAGAGGAAAAAAGCCACAGAGTAAAAATCACAGAGTTTTGGATAACCGGCAGGAAATAGTTAGTAGGTAATCAGTAGCAAATACGATTATTATCCTTTCCTAATTCCGCTGAAGGGAGCATCCAAGATAATCCTTCTGACGATCCTTACAATCTCATGAATCACATATCTTACATCGCTTGCAGTATTTGCAAGCATCCTTATCCCTACACCTGAATTGCTTGGCAGAATTGTGGCTCCAGCATATACGTTTGGTATGGCCTTAAGAGCGGTATTCACGCCAACGTTTATCTCCTGCAGATTGTTTTTCGTGATAATGTACATGTTTCCTACAACATCATGATTTGATAGAACCCCAAACATTTTCATATCACGCTTTTTGGGTTCCAGCATTGCCACATCTGTGAACTTTGGACTGCCGCTCTGGTCCTTTGCAATAGCTTTCATATAGCATATATCATAATCAAAATGTTCTCCGCTTGCAACCCTGCCAGGTGTTATGATCTCAGAGTAGAGCAACGTTGCATTATCATGGACACGTAGGTTGGCTTCTTGGTAAAATCGGGA
>DATDKS010000107.1:0-9360 GCA_036519825.1 Nitrososphaera sp.
TAAAGAATACTCCAAATGCAGCTGATACAAAGAAAAAACTTGCTAAAGAGTTTCGTGATAAATTCGCAAATCCGTATATAGCTGCTGAAAAAGGTGTAATTGATGTGGTTATAGATCCGATGGAGACAAGACCCATGATAATACAGGCGCTCAACGCTCTTGCCAATAAAAAAGAGTCAAGGCCATGGAAGAAGCATGGCAACATCAACTTGTGATAGCAAATGTCGAAAAAAATAACCTGCATACTGATAGCAAATAGGGGCGAAATAGCCCTCAGGGTTATTCGAGCCTGCAGAGATCTTGGGATAAAATCAGTAGCTATTTACTCTGACGAGGATGTCCGCGCAGTGCATGTGAAGCGAGCTGATGAAGCCTACCACATTGGTCCGGCAGCGCCAGCTCAGAGTTACCTCAATATGACCAAGATAATGGAGACTGCCAAGGCGGCTGGAGCAGATGCCATTCACCCCGGCTACGGCTTTCTCTCAGAGAATGAGAACTTTTCTGAGATGTGCGAAAAAGATGGTATCCTCTTTATCGGGCCAACCAGCAAAGCTATGGAACTTACTGGCGACAAGATGAAATGCAAAGCTGTCATGAAAAAGGCCAAAGTTCCAACGGTGCCGGGAAGCGATGGCATTGTCGAAGATATGGATGAAGCTGCTGATATTGCTGGCGAAGCAGGATACCCTGTTTTGCTCAAGTCTGCCTTTGGAGGTGGAGGCAGAGGCATTAGACTTGCTAACAATGAAAAGCAGTTGAGACAAGAGTTCGAAATGACGTCAGCAGAGTCGCGCGCAGCTTTTGGCAAGGCAGCACTATTTGTAGAAAAATACCTTGAGCGTATCCGGCACATCGAATTTCAGCTCGTACGCGATTCGCATGGAAACAGCCGGCATCTGTTTGAACGAGAATGTTCTATTCAGAGGCGTCATCAAAAGCTCATTGAAATGTCGCCTTCACCTGTAGTAGATCAAAAGACAAGAGAACGTATTGGTGAGATTGCAGTAAGAGCAGTTGATGCTGTGGACTATTTGAACGCCGGAACTGCAGAATTCTTGCGTGATCCTCAGGGCAACTTTTACTTCATCGAGATCAATTCGCGCTTGCAGGTCGAGCATCCAGTGACTGAGCTGGTGACTGGGCTAGACCTTGTAAAGCTGCAGATAGGAATAGCACAGGACGAAGAGATCCCATTCAAGCAGCAAGATCTGAAGATGAATGGCTGCGCAATCGAATGCAGGATTAATGCCGAAGACCCATTCTACGAATTTGCACCCTCAACCGGCATTGTGCCTAACTGCAATCTTCCTTACGGTCCCGGCATCAGGGTTGACACCTATCTCTACCCCGGTTGCAACGTATCCGGTTACTACGACTCCCTTGTAGCCAAGCTTTTGGCATGGGGTAGAAATTTTGACGAGTCACGAATTAGGATGAAAAATGCCCTTGATGAGTTCATGATCGAGGGAATCAATACTACAATTCCGCTTTACAAGACTATAATGGACGAGCCAAACTTTATCAATGGCGAGCTCTCAACCGACTATCTTGAACGCTTCAAAATACTTGACAAGATGAACGAGGATGCAAAGGAAGCGTCCAAGAAAAGCGCAAAGGCAGCAGTCGCAGCAGTGCTGTTGCAATCAGAGTTTGTCAGGAAGAGTGAGGCTATTCAGCAGAGCTCTGCGGCCAAGTCAAAATGGAAAATGATGAGAGGATAGAATGCAGTTCAAAGTCGGCGACCTAGCTGAGATGTTTGAGGGCGAAGTGCTACGCACCACTGACAACAATTCTGTCCTGGTCAAGATAGGAGGAAAGCAGCATATATTGAGGCTATTGAAATCTGGGACTAATGATTTTGAATTTTTGCTTGACAATAGTTTTCACCATGCCAAGATCTTGCAATTGGGCACTGCAGAAGTGAAGTTGATGATCGATGGCCAGCCATTGATAGTGAAAAAGCATAGCAAGCTTACAGAAGTGCTTGAGAAGGCATCGGCAATGGGAGGAGTTGGAGGAGGCGACCGCAACCTTACAAGCCAGATCCCCGGGAGGGTGGTTAACATCGCAGCAAAGCCTGGAACCGAGGTTAAGAAGGGCGATGTTATCGTCGTGCTCGAGTCGATGAAGATGCAGGTGGCGGTGAAGGCTCACAAGGATGGCAACCTGAAAGAAATAAAGGTAAAACAGGGCGCCAGTGTCGCAAGAAATGATGTACTGGCAGTCATTGAATAAATATACTACTTCTTAGTCTTCTTGAGAACTTCTTTGATCTCGTTATAGTTTGGCTCTATTGTAGGGTTATCTGAAATCCACCTGTAAATTACCTTGCTGTCTTCGTCAAGGATAAAGACCGATCTTTTTGCTGCATTGTAACCTTCCATAGTACCGAGTTTACTCATTACAATGCCATATCTTTTGATAGTATCGCGTTTGTAGTCACTCAACACTGGAAAGTTAAGACGGTGATTCTGAGTGAATGCCTTATTTGCATGAGGACTGTCCACAGAAATAGCTACTATATTTGCTCCGTAGTCTCTAAGCTCGTCAAGCTGATCACGCAAGGTACACATTTCTGCAGTGCACACTGATGATTCTGCCGCTGGAAAGAAAGCAACGATTGTTTTCTTGTCCCTAAATTCACTCAACTTGCGCCATTTCTGATCTACATCTGGGAGTTCAAAATCTGGAGCTCTGTCACCTATATCTGGAACCGATACAAGGGATGTGTTAGACATATGGCTTTGCAGCTGCGGGGCTCATAATAAAAACATTTCAGCACAAGTATTCAAAAAAATTATAGGTTTTGCTACTACCACTATACTCGATGTACGTAAGTTGACCTAACAAGCTGCATGAAGTTTCTTCCTTTTAATGAAAAAATGCCCTTTGTCGCATTCCGTCTTAATTGTTGAAATTAAAGGAATTGCTAGACTAGGATACTTTACTGCTATCCTGCCATCGCCAGCATCTTAGTGAGAGAATATTCTTCTTTGCTATGTAATGCTGCCGCCGTCAATACCATATCTCCATTGATTCTTTTCCATATCAAGAATAAATGCAAGCAGAACATTTTCAAGAGTACTTATTATCTTGTCTCCTTTTGTCCTAGTTGCCTTTCTTGGAGCACCCGTAGCTCCAGTGTCGGTCAGTTCTTTGAACTTCCAGTATATCCTGACATTATCTGGCAGTTTTGGTATAACATCTTTGGGTGCTAGAGTCATATTTACAAGATCGGGCCTGACAGCAAGCATTGCAGATGTTTCTGCTTCTCCACCGTGTCCTAGACCATCCCAAACGTCAAACAGTTCGTTATCTATTGATCCAACTAGAGTCCACCATGATTCCAAACAAGATATTACAACTCCTGGATTTCTTTCCTTAATTATTCTAGAAGCTAATTCAATAGGTGCGATGTTACCATCGTGACCATTTATTATTAGAATACGTCTTATATTATTATTCACCAAGCTTTGCAAAATATCACGTACCACATTGATCATTGTATCTGGCTCAAAGCTAACAGTCATAAAGAAGTCTTTATGGTGGGAACTCATCCCATATGGAATTGGAGGAAAAATGACCATTTTTTTACCACAGCGGGCAGCAACTCTCTTGGCAAGTTCAAATGGCATGATGAAATCTGACCCAAATGGCATATGGTCGCCATGATTCTCGCAAGCTCCAAAGATTAATAATCCTACGGTATCGTATGAGATGAACTGCTCTATCTCACGGGCATTCATTTCTGAAAGAGCATTACGACCGCCATAATTTTCTTGTTTTTCGCTGTCACTCTCCACATTTCTTAGTATAAGGTTTTGTTGATAAAGTTTATCATAACGAATAATGCCTACCTTTTTCCCTTCTCTCTTGACTAATTATGGCCAATTGCTACCACTCACAACCACAGCTGATTAAGTTGTTTATTTGATGAAAACTACATTGAGGCTATGGCGCCTGTTACAAATAATAGCATTAATGAACAAAAAGAAAGACGCTGCCCCCGGTGTGACAAAATAAGCGAATACCGCGTTGGTAATTGCCGATTGTGTGGGCATGACCTTCGCTAAACAAGAATATCTCAGCCCTCTTATTCATCCTTTATACCCAGCCGTTTCCAACGGCTGATGTAATCATTCATATTATGAGGATATATCGCCGATCTTGTATCTGTCATGTTAGTTGACAGCTGTCGAAGAGAGATGCCTCAGGAATCTGCTGTATTGTACTGGGCTCCTGAAAAATCGTGCTGTTGTCATGCCTAATGATCTGCTATCATCACCACTTACATCATCATCCGCGTCGACGTTTCTGGTTCAACTGGTATCTATGGACAAGTTTAGCTTACTATGCTTTGACTTCCGATGAAAAGTAACGAAAATATTTATTTTCTGTAATTGGCACAGGCTACGCAAGTTCGATTTTAGCTTCCAAAAGAAGATTTTATTGAGTGGTCGCTGTCATCTCTTTCCGCCCTGTTGTCGTAATATGATAATCGTTGTACTCCTAGGATTCACTTCATTTTTGTCCTCATTATTCTTAGCAATCAATTTGAATGTCTGATCTGATCAATAGTTATTAGTCGCGATTGTTATTCTCATCATTTTTGTCATGATTATCTTTGGAAGAACTACTAGAGGATGTTACGATCCTTCAGCAATTCGGCAAGCAGGATTGCGCCTTTTGCCGATCCCATCTTTTCGTTGTGCGACAGAAGCATATACTTGATGCCGTTATCAAATGCCGTGTCCTTGCGAAGTCTTCCTACAACTGTAGTCATGCCGTCGTTTATTTCTCTATCAATTCTTGGCTGCGGCCTTGTCGGATCATCGTGCACAATGATGTAGTCCTTTGGTGCACTTGGCAAGTCCATTATAGTCACATTCTTTGAGAATTTCACCATCTCTCTCTTTACATCTTGTGCCTCTGCTGTCTGCTTGGTTTCCACAAATACCGACTCCGTGTGACCGTCAAGCACTGGAACTCTTGTGCAAGTACAGCTAACCTTGAGCGGCGCAGGAGCAATCGAGCCGTTGTTCATATGACCCAAGATCTTCTTTGTCTCAATCTGTACCTTTTCCTCCTCCTTTGGAATATAGGGGATGATATTGTCCATGATGTCAAGTGCGATGACACCAGGCGACCTTCCTGCGCCAGAAATCGCTTGCATAGAGGTCATGAACACTCTGTCAATGCCAAATCTATCAAGTATCGGCTTTAATGTTATTGCCATGCCCGTTGTCGTGCAGTTTGGCAGTGGCGCAATAAACCCCTTCCAGCTGCGGTTCTTCCTCTGGATGTTCAGCAGCTCAGCATGATTATCATTAATGCCGGGTATCAATATTGGTACATCACTTTCGTAGCGGAATGCCGCAGCAGTACTGATGACGGGTGTGGTCTTGGCGAACTTTGGCTCTATTATTTTTGCGTCATCTGATTCGAGTGCAGTAAATAAAAGGTCAAAATTCTCTGGGTTGATATCGTCCACTTTGCTGACAATCGTGTCCTTGATGTACTCGGGCACTTCTTCTCTATTATGCCAGCGCAAAATGCCAGAATTTGGATCACGGATTGCGTCAACATATTTTTTTCCAGCCGACTTTTCAGATGCGGCCACCTGTGTCAATTCAAACCACTTGTGCTTGTTCAGGGCAATAATGAATTCTTGGCCCACTGCGCCCGTAGCTCCAATGACTGCTACCTTGAGCATATATGGTAGCGGTTGATGTGGTGGAACTAATAATCGTTATTGATATTCTTTATCTTATCTAGCCGTGCTTGGACTTCTGTATCTAGTATACGATACGCATTGTTAATGGCTTCTCTCAAATTAGAGGAGAGTCTATTCTGCGTCCTTCCCATGATGACTAAAGAAACTCAAATTAAGTCAATTCAATGCCTGAAGGGGTCCCATATAATTCCAGCTATCGCTACTGCCCAATGTACCGTCGTCTCTTGTCTTCATAGATTGTGTATCTTTACTAGGCGCCTTCTTCCTTTCCTAAAGCCTTACCTGACCCTTCCACCTTTTTTGTTGGGCTGTCTGAACTTGTTTTCGCAACCTCTTCCTCAAGTTCAGTGGCTGCACCTGGTCCAAGCTCGTCCTTCCTACCCTCACCACCTCCTCCACTACCCATTCCAATAGTTTCCTTTACTTTTTCCTTGATTTTTTCTCCTCCACTTTCTCCTGCTCCAATAGTTTCCTTTACTTTTTCCTTGATTTTTTCTCCTGTCGAACCACTGCTCATTGTAAGTGTGTACCGCTGACAAAATATTAATATGAAGTAGAGGAGGTTAATGAAGATATATTCTATTTTTACTACGCATCTCTAAATTGCTGAATTATAAACATTATATCCAGCATCTAGATATTCCAGTTGCCGAGTGCTTGTTTATTTGCAATTCGTCTATAAAAGTAATAGTAAGCTTACATATGACATCCTACGTATTACTAAAATTAGTAAAATATGTGTACTTCTTATGTTATATTGCATCATTACCGGATGAACTATCCATCTCTTTTAAATAACTTGGAGAGTAAGTATTGCATATGAAGAAGAGTTGTGATAATTGCTCTGCGGAACTTTCGAAACTCTCCTTATTCAATCCAAACAAGAAAATCTATCGCTACAACAACGCATTGCTTTGCATGAATTGCTATAGAAAAATAAGTTCTCGTGAGCCGTTAAAAGAGGAAGTTTGACTATTGCCGCCTATTCGTAGATTGGCTTTCCTTACGATGTATATCTTTTAATCCTCTTTTCAGAGGGTGATTAAAACAATTATTATTTTCACTAGCTATATTGATATTATTACTCTGTCTCTCGTCTGATGAGGTAGCGTTTAAGTGGTTTTTGCTTTTAGCAAATCATCTGACACATTTTAGGGTCATAAATGCTCAGAGACGTCAAGACTTGTTCCGCGCTTTCTGCAGAGTTTAGAATGTTCTTATTCTACTGCATGTTCGACAGGGAACTTTTCGTGAATTCTTTCAACAAAATCTTTAGTCTTTTCTAACAGGCTGTGGCAAACAACTTGTATCTCGCAGACTTAGATATTAATCAAAAGAAAGAGTGGATCTATCAAAAATATCAACGAATGTCTAAAGTTGAAGAGGAAAAATCGCTAAAATTCAAAGCAATAAGAATGTCTATGGAGGAGTTAGGCAAAATGTTGGAAGAGGATCGAGATATACAATACGTCGCCGGTTCAGCTACATTAACGCCTACAGATTCCTACAGCATATGATCTGATTCAAGTTTAACCAGATTCAATCAAAGCCAAGTCTTCTGGAAATCAGAAGATATATGTCTATATCTCTGTCTAGTTTATGGCAATACTTTTTCCATAGTATTACGGCGAAACTTGCAAACTCGGTCTTGGTCCGAGTGTTACATCGATTTGAATGATTTGTCCATCTCTCCACACAGTAAGTGTTACTGTTTCTCCAACTTCTGTAGCCTGCTGTAGGTATCCAAGCACATCATCTATTTTTCTTACATCCTTGTCATTTATCGCTAAAATAACATCTCCTCCTAGTGCAATCTCTCTTCCGTCAAGTTGCGCTGGAGTATCGCCTCCTTGCACTCCTGCGCTGTCAGCAGGACCACCCGGTGCTGCCTCTATAACTAAAAATCCTCTCGGCTCACCAAGACCAATTGCCTCTGCTATCTCAGGCGTCATGTCTATTCCAGAGACTCCCAGCCAAGGATGTTGAAAAGAGCCTCTTTCTATCAAAATTGGAGCTATCTTGGCAATTGTATTTGAAGGAATTGCAAATCCTATTCCTGCAAAACCGCCTGTCGTAGAAAAGATAGCAGAATTGATGCCAATCACTTCACCTTGCATATCCAAAAGTGGCCCTCCTGAATTGCCGGGGTTAATCGCTGCATCGGTCTGTATTACATCTGGGATGGAAAAGGCAGGTGCTGCGGTATTAGACAATGGATCTTGATAAACCGGAATCAGTCTGTTTAGGCCGCTGACAATTCCTTCTGTCATCGAGCCAGAGAGCCCAAACGGATTACCAATTGCTACCACCTCTTGACCTACTCGCAATGAAGAAGAGTTTCCCAGTGGCAAAGGTTTTAGCTTATCTGTAGGAACGTCACCTTGCACACTCAATACGGCAAGATCGCTATACTGGTCTGTACCTACTGCGGTTGCCCGATAAACTGTTCCGTCGATAAACGTTATGCTTATGTCATTGTCCCCTGCAACAACATGATAGTTAGTGACAATATGACCGCTATTATCGTAAACGAATCCCGACCCTAGGGTAACTCCTGAAAGCATGTTATTACTATCGGCTGCTGTACCGCTGACCTGAACTACTGATTGTTGGGTCTCTTTGAACAAATCCTCCAAAGTTAAGCTGTTATTCCTTGTTATCTGAACAGCATTTGTGGTAACATTGGCTTGGCTATCTACCAACTCTCCTCCTTGGGCAACCACTGGAGCAGGAGGTATTTTATGCCCCAGATTGAATTGAGAAGGACTATAATACCCCAGACTGCCAATCGAAGCCAAGAGAACACCAATACAAATAATCACAACGAGAACAGCGCGATTCAATTTCCTTCACCGAGATTTGCATAATGCCGATATTTATTACCATCGCACACATCTACAATAAGAATGGCTATCTATAAATGCGGTGTCATCTGATTTAGCATTGGAAAGTTATAGGAATCTGCATTCTTTTCGGATACAACAGTTTCGACTGTTATTAAGAGTTTTGTAGATATTATATTAGAGTGATATCACATTTTTTTAAAATTATTGTTAAAACTCTCAATGGTTGAGCTCAAAATATCCTTCGAAGATATTTGAAGCAAAGGCAAGCCTGGCAATTCTGGTCCTTCTTAAACGCCAGGCATTCATTTTGTTAGAGTTCATTTAAAGCATTCAGCATAGGGTGTAAGTCATAAAATAACTATCATGCGTATTTCCTCTGTGCTTTTTTCTACTCCCTCATTGCCCTTTTTAAATCTTTGTGCTATGTCGCATTTCCATTCTATATATAATGGTATAGATAAGGTAATAGCGAAAAAGATGTCTTCCCCGCATTCAGATAACGAAGAAAGCAAAGGTTACTCGGCACATATGCGCGGTGTTGCATTGGCTATACTCGTAATGGGTGTTTCATTAGCTGTAATAATCCTATTATGGATAGAATTTGGGTACATAGGCCCAGCTTTTTCAACACAAGTTATGCAACAGCAGCAAGAGTCGCTACGTAAACAATATGGATTGCCGCCTCAGGCAACCTTGAGCCCCAAAATGCTTGAGGTGCCGCCATCCTTAAGGGATATTACAACAGGAGCTACTAATGCAACAACAACAGGAGCTACT
>DATDKS010000108.1:0-32861 GCA_036519825.1 Nitrososphaera sp.
TCCCATCTTACCCTGTTTGTAGAGCTGGTTTGCGTCTATAAATTCTTCATACAAATTCTGAGTATCGTTGATTAGCTGCTTGAGCTTTTCAGCTAATCCACCTAAGGTGTCGACGCCAAAAGACATCAAAAAATAGAAAGCCAGCGGGCTTTAAAAACGGTGTGCCTGCCTACTAATAGTTGTTGTTGTAGCCGCCGCCATATCCTCGGCTGTTACCATAGCGACTACGCCTTCTGTCGCGACCATATCCGCCTCCGCTCTGGCTCCTGTTATTGCCCCTATAGCCACTGGAACCTCCTCCTCCGCTGCCATAGCGTCGTTCTCCACCGCCACGCTCATTGCGGTAGCCGCTTCTACTGCCATAGCCACCGCGCCAGCGGTATCCTCCGCCTCGGCCAAACGACGCTTGCCGCTGCGCTATTACCGGCACGACAACTCCAAGCTCATCATTCAGCTTACGGATCGGCAACTTTGTCTGCGCAAGTATCCGCTCAAAGTCAGAGATCCTGTCGTTTGAGACAAGTGAGATTGCCTTACCCTCTCCCCCTGCTCTTGCAGTCCTTCCAATCCTGTGGAAGTAGAGATTAGGATCGTCCGGCACATCATAATTGATTACATTTCCAATAGCCGGGACATCGATACCTCTTGCTGCAATGTCTGTTGCAACAAGTATATCTTCAGCTCCTCTCTTGAACTTGTGCATAGCATTGTCTCTCTGCTTCTGTGAAAGATCGCCATGAATAGTAACCGCACTAAAGCCCTCCTGCCTGAGCTTATAGGCAATCCTGTCTGCTCTTTGTTTTGTTGCAGCAAACACTATGGTCTGTGATTTGGCATTCTGGTTACGCCGAATGAAGTCCATTAAGTGTTTGAATTTTTCGCGCTCTTCTACTACTAGATAGGATTGGTCGATGGTTTCAAGTGTGATTTCTTCTTCATTAAGTCTCACGTGCTCAATCTTGTTCTGTCTCATATATTCCTCTGCCAGCCTCAAGATCTCTGGCGGCATCGTTGCAGAGAAAAGGCATGTCTGCCTGTCTTCGTTGACATAGAACAGGATGAACTTGATGTCGTCAATAAATCCCATGTCGAGCATTCTATCTGCTTCATCCAGTACCACGAACCTGACATCATCTAGGATTATCGAGCCTTGCTTGATGTGGTCAATAAGTCTGCCTGGTGTCGCAACTATTATTTGTACGCCCCTTCTGAGTTTATCTAGCTGCAGGTTGATGCTCTGGCCGCCGTAGATTGTGGCCGCCCTGATCCCTGTATACTTTGCGAATCGGATGATCTCATCTGTCACCTGCACCGCAAGTTCTCTTGTCGGAGCAAGTATCAAGACCTGCACCGGGCCGCCTGGTTTGATCTGTTGCAATATGGGTAGGCCAAAGGCCGCTGTCTTGCCGGTTCCTGTATGCGCCTGTCCCACGACATCTTTACCATGCAAAATAAGAGGTATAGCTGTCTCTTGTATAGGAAATGGCGCCTTAAATCCATTTTCTGTGAGTGCTTTTGTTAGTTGTGCACTCAAACCTAACTCTTCAAAGGTTTTTGTCATTTTCCTTTTTCACTTTTGTATATTCTTTTATATCCACAAAAGCCACGGAAGACATGAAAAGTCATTTTCTTGGTCATACTTGACAAATCTGCCGTATAGAAACTTTTGTCTTGCTTTGTTTAGGCAAGACAATGATATAAGGCATACGGTATCATATTCCGTCGTATTCAGTTTAAATTTCAAGCTCCCATAACGTTCATGATAATACATGCCTGACCCTGATGCTAAGCGCCTGCTTTGGTTCCTTTTTGCCGGCTCCCGCGGGGGCGAGAATAGGATCAGGATAATCGACCTTCTAAAGAAGAGGCCTTACAACATCAACCAGCTTGCCGATGCCCTTAGGGTAGACTACAAGCTGGTACAGCATCACATTGGCGTGCTTGAGAAGAACAATGTAGTGACAAAGACTGGAGAAAAATATGCCGTACTTTATTCTATTTCAAACTATCTAAATGCCAATATCGAAGCATTCAATGAGATCCAAGCGGCAATAGAAAAAAGCAGAACAAATCTGGAAAAAAGTAAATAAGGCTTCCTCTGAGGTCTGATGATTGATGGCTCTGCTGATGGACATCAGCTCCCTAGTAAGCATGGCAAACATGGCTATACTGGTTGCATTGCTGGGAGTGTATACTAGGATATATATCAAGACCCGAGCTACTTTTACGATCGGGCTTGCGGTTTTTGCCAGCATGCTGATGCTCCATAATGGCATAGCAGTTTACGGATACATTGCAATGGCGCAGCTTTATTCTGATGACTTGCTGCCATATTTTGCCGGGATACATATCGCGGAGCTTGTGGGCCTAATAGCACTTCTGAAGGTAACAGTCTGGCCTGAGGGATTAAAGACAACCAAAGCTGCCTCATAGACCAAAGCAAGCTACAGATCTGGCAAAGATCTGGAAAAAGTATTAATGTAAAAATTGACAAATGCAGCGTGAATTGGCAGAGATTAGCATTCTAATATCTGCTTTGACTGGGGCAGGATCATTTTTCTCCCCCTGCATCTTGCCTATAATCCCTGCATTTGTCTCATACCTCTCTGGCACAGTAGTGACTGAGGTCCAGGGTCAAAACCCCAGCCTTAACGGTACTTCAGTCGCCATGAAGAAATCTACTAGGCTCAATGTCTTTCTGAACACCATCTATTTTGTGCTTGGGTTTTCACTTGTCTTTGCTGTAATGGGCGTGGTATTGAACAGCTTCCTTGCCAACATTGGCACTGGCTTCCAGACCGCTTTCCAGTTGATAGGGGGCGCAGTAATAATTGCATTTGGAGGATATCTTATCTTGTCTATGAAGCTGCGCTTCCTCAACTTTGAAAAGAGAATGAGAAACTTACCCCGCTTTAAGACTACTTATCTTACATCTTTTGTGTTTGGAGCTGCCTTTGCTTCTGGCTGGACGCCCTGTGTGGGCCCGATACTTGGGACGACGCTTACGCTTGCCGCCACATCTCCTGGCGCAGCCTATAATTCACTTCTTGCATATTCTCTTGGACTTGGCGTGCCGTTCCTCATGACTGGTGCCTTCTTCACGCAGTCAACAAAGGTAATTGGCAAGATGGTCAAGCATCTAAAATATTTTAACCCGATAATGGGCTCGATACTGATCGTCCTGGGTATACTTGTACTCACAAACCAACTGAGCATAATCGGCAACTTTCCGTTCGCAAGCGAGATAATTAATTTGGAGGGAGGACTATGAATTCAGACAACCTGAGTGCACTTACAGTAGGCGTAGGGGTGGTGGCGCTCATTATCGGCTTTGGAGTATACTTTAACAGTCCAGAGCTCAACAATGCTGCTTCACTCCAGCAGAAGAATTTTGTGCCTGCCGCCATATTCGAAGAAAACGGCACAATAACAAGAATGCAAATAGACAAGTCGCAGTTCAAGCTGGCTCCTGAACTAACAAAGATCACAAGCTATATCAACTCGCAGCCAATAACGCTTGCAGATCTAAGGGGCAAAGTGGTCCTAGTAGATTTCTGGACGTATAGCTGCATCAATTGCATCAGAACTATTCCATACTTAAACGCATGGCACGAAAAATATGCAGATGATGGTCTGGTGATTGTTGGAATACACACACCAGAATTTGAGTTCGAAAAAGACTATAACAACCTCAAGGCGGCTGTTAAAAAATTCGACATCAAGTATCCTATAGCACAGGATAACGAAAAGGATACATGGAATGCATATGAAAACCTCTACTGGCCGCGGAAATATTTAATCGACACTGAAGGGTACATTCGCTACGACCACATTGGAGAGGGTGCATACGCTGAAACCGAAAAAGTCATCCAATCGCTCCTTGCAGAGCGGACAGAATACATTGGTGGAAATGTCACGTTTGATCAATCGATAAGCAACCCAGAAAGTTCACAGAGCGTTAACTTCGATAGGATCAACACACCTGAGCTCTACCTTGGCTACGAGTACTCAAGGACGCCGCTCGGAAGCTCTGAAGGCTACAAACCAGATCAGGTAGTCAAGTATACGATCCCAGATGATTCCAAGATTGTACCCAATAGGATATATCTTGCAGGTGAATGGAAAAACAACAACGACCACATGGAGCTCCAGAGTGAAGTTGGATGCATTTTACTACCGTACTCTGCTAAGGCAGTCAACATAGTTGCAGGCGGGAGCGGTGAGCTCAATATCTTGGAGGACAACTCTAAATTAGATGACAGCTCACGTGGCACGGATATCTCTGAGGATGGCACGGTCAAAATAGATGGCCAAAGGCTCTATAACATTGTAGGGCATGAACAGTATGGCAACCACAATATAGCGATCGAGGTTGTAGGGAAAGGGTTTCAGATTTACACCTTCACATTTGGCTAGAGCTTGTCGGGCTCCGTGATTTCTTATGAAATTTCACAGCTTTATATGAAGCCGCCGCCTCTTTTATATGAAAAACCATGCTACTGTAATAAGTAGCAAAACTCTAGCGCATTGCTTAATCTAAAAAATGATTCTTTATCATCCATCTTCAATGAAACCTTCGTATTGTAGGCAACATGGAGGACATAAAGTCAAATCATGTGACAGGATGTACAGCATCTATTAATATCTCACTCCTCTCTCTATCAACTTTCTGTAAAGCTCAACTCTTCTTCTGAAATCCAAAGTAGCACGAATGGCAGTATTCTTTCCCATAGATTACGCCTTGTGTGCCGCATTCAACACAGGCTTTTTCGTGATCTACAGTAGAATCTAACGATTTGGCCTTTTGGAGGCACTTGCCGCAGATAGGGGCTTCAAGGTTGTAGCTGGACAAGAATCCTGCACCGCACTGAGTGCATCTCAGACTGTACATTTTTCCTTTTGGTTTCCAGCGTTTTAATAATCCCACGGAGTAGCTATTAGTGCAGCGGAATAATCAATGTATCGTTGGAGCGCTCTCTTTATCTCTCTCTCTAATAATTTATCGGTATGCTGATATTATACTTAGCAGTACCGCATTGACATCAGAAATGTCTGATACAAGCCGGCTTCTTGTGCGCAGAATAAAGGATGGTACAGTAATAGATCATATTGAAGCAGGCAAGGCACTTCTGGTTTTGCGAGCGCTGAGCATCACTGGCAAGGAGGGTAATGTGATCACTGTCGCACTCAACGTCCCAAGTAGCAAGCATGGCAAGAAGGATATCATAAAGGTCGAAAACAGGTTTCTGGAAACAAGTGAAACCAACAAACTTGCACTCATTGCACCGCGGTCAACAATCAACATTATCCGAGATTATAAACTGCTGGAAAAACGTAAGATCCAGATGCCTCATTCAATAGTCGGGATCTTCAAGTGTCCTAACCTAAAATGCATTACAAACAGTGGCGAAGAAATAAGGTCTCTGATAGATGTCATCGACAAGGAAAAAGTGGTGCTCAAGTGTAGATACTGTGCCCGGACGCTTTCAACTGACGAGCTGATGTTTTAGGGGACGCAATCTGACTATCCTCCTCGGCTGCTATTCTAGGTTACTATGTTACAGTCTGCCGACTTAAGAAGTTTGTAAATTCAATTAAAGGAGCATTTTTGCACATTATTGAGGTACTTTCCATCCCAGAGAATCCGCAGACTTGGCAGCTGCCATATCGAGGGCATCTTCTGGTGATGCAGTCCCGTTGAAAACTTGTCGTATGGCTTGGGTTACGTGTTCAGCTATCTCCGGATATTCAGGTATATTTGGTCTGCTCCGACCATATGGAATCATTGAAACCATTTCCTCGAAGAATGGGACTGATTGCTTTAGCGGCTCAGAGAACGGACCGTCCCCTATCACTTTCTGTGTCGGCAAATAGCCATATTCTTGTAGAAACGGAGTCAGTATTTCAGGCTGAGCCATTATAGTTATCAGCTCCCATGCCAAGTCACTATTCTGCGACGTACTAGGTATAGCTAACTCCCATCCTCCCATCATAGTTGAAGTCTGGATCGTCTGGTTAGGTACAGGAAACATTGGAATAAACCCGAGTTCCTGCTCCAATGTTGGCCATGATTCTTTTGGAAATTCTCCAGGCATCGCAGAATCCGCTAACATTACTGAGAAATTCTTATTTTTAAATGCTTTTTCCAACTGTCTTTCTTGCGGTTCAATACCTGCATCTACCTGCCTCTTCAAGAACTCCATTGCTCTTACTCCTTCGGAGCTATTGTATGATGGAAACCAGTACACACCTTTTGTTGGATGACCTTCATGCAACTCTAGTATGTCTCCCCCAAGCATCCAAAGGTATGGATACCACATATCCGGTTCATGTGGAGCATTTCTAAGATGTACTCCTTGAGTTACTCTATCTCCAAAGAAATCATTCAATTTTACTGCAGCGGAAATGTATCCGTCCCAAGTTTTCAATGATTCCGGGTCAACTCCTGCTTCTTGCAGCATGTCCTTCCAATACCACATACCCCTAGTATCGGTCCAAAGCCACAGACCATAGATGGTGTTATTATAGACACAGCCATCAAGATTTGCTTCGTATAGATCAGACATTCTACCCCACTTCTCAAATTCATCAGTTAGATTTCCTAGCAAACCTTTCTCTGCAAATTCGCCAAGCCAGATTTGATCTACAGATACAATGTCCACAGAATCGCCATTAGATAATCTATCCAAAATCTCATTTCTTGTAACATTATACGGGAAATCAGTATATTCTAACTGTATGTTCATGTCTGGATGGCGTCTATTGAGCTCATCAAGAGCAGGCTGGAGCAGTTGGTTCCATCTTCCTGAATTGGCTAGATCAGTAAACAGCCCGCTAAGGGTAACATTAGTTTTATCAAGTACTGATGATTGATTTGACGGAACAAGAGTGAAAGAGTTGTATTCGCTATTATCGTCATCATAAGTTGTTGAGTTAGTAAGAGGAAAATTGGTGTCGGCGGTAACTAGTGTAGGTTGTAAAAATGTGGGTGTTATGACAATTGTTATGAGAGCAATGACAAGCGGAGTAACCATATTGGGATGACGATCCTGGTTCGTCTTGTATTGTTGCGATCTTCTACTCAATGGTGTCGAGCTAACTCCTGCTCTAATCCTCTCAATTACGATAAATATGGACAGCACCCTCACTTAAAAACATCTTCTTTCATTTTTTCTGGAGCTATTCCAAGTAACATAAAAGCACTTATACTGTACCGTACCGACTGTATTTTAAACAAAGGGTTAATAGCAATAGTGACAGAAATAAGAAGAATTAGGTTAGGCATAAGAGGATTTGGCATTCTTGCTGTAATATTGATTATAATTTCATCATATGCTTTGTTTTTTTATTTCCAGCGTGAAACCAACGAGCAGCTAAAATCACAGCTTTTTGAAGAGCAAAAGGAAAGGCAGCTAGGATCTACCAGGCAAATTGCCGATCATATGGGCTCTGATCTCACCCTGTTCCTTTCAATTCTTGACGGCATTTCGAATTCTAAATACTTGCAAGATGGCCAATTCTATGATCAAGAAATCAGACAGCTTGCAACAGAAAAATATGAGCAAATGAGCCCAAGGGTGGATAGCCTATTTATTTTGAATAATGAAGACATAGTGGTCGGTGGAGCAGGCAATCTTAGCGGTGGTAGAAGCACAATAGCTCCTGTAGGAAATGATCTCTCATTCAGGCCGTGGGTCAGAGAGACACATGATACCTTCAAACCTGTTTTCTCAGAGGGATTTGAACATCTGGGAGAATACAGGGTAATCATTACTAATCCTGTGATAGACCGAGAGACAAAACAATACTTGGGATTAGTGGGGGTTTCGATTCCCACAGTACGTTTCTTTGAGCATTATGGGAATGTTTATGATATTAGTTCACAATTTCTAGCGGCATTTGATAGTAAGGGCACCATTCTTGCAGTGGGAGCTAATCCGAGCCTAGTAGGTCTTGACTTTTTTGGAGAGACAGTGCAGAACTTTATAAACCACAATCCCACACTCAATAAGCATATAGTTGAGTTATTACAAGGCAATACAGGTGATGCAGTCTATGACGCGGGAAGAGGAGAAAGGCTCTCAACTTCCCAACTCATAAATGTTGCAGGCAGCCCTACATACTTTCTGGAAGTAGTTACTCCAACTGCAACTATATACTCACAGATAGATAATATTCTTTCAAGAGAAAGCGAAAGATTTGCATTATTTCTAGCAGGTCCTACTGGGGCTAGTGCAATCTTGATAATATTTCTATTACTTTGGAACTCCAGTCTAGGAAAGGAAGTAAAGAAAAGGACCAGAGATCTACAGGAATCAAATAGACTACTCGGTGTTACCAATGAACAATTAAAGGAGCGAGACCGTATGCAAAATGAATTCATAAATATTGCTGCGCATGAAATGCGAACACCGATACAACCAATTCTTGGATTATCTGATATCATACTACAAAGAATATTGAACCTTGCCAAGCAATTGCAAAGGGGAGAGGAGGAGGTTATTTACAAACAACTACAGGATTCCTCGAGCGTTCCGACTCGATCTAATTCGATCTTTAGGTCTTCTTTGTCACTATCTGTAGAGAAGATTATCCCAATGGTGGAGATCATAAATAGGAACGCAAAAAGACTCGAGAAGCTAACCAACAATTTGCTAGACGTTACACGAATCGAAAACAACAAGTCTCTAGATCTAAGCAAGGAGCTATTCACAATTGACTCCGTTATTCAAGATTGTATAATCGATGCTCGTCAGCATATCGGAAAGAAGAATCTTAAATTTTCATATGTGCCAGCAGACGCCGACAACCAACAGATAAAAATCAAGGCAGATAAGACTAGAATTGTACAAGTTTTAATGAATCTGCTGGATAATTCGATAAACTCCAGCCATGAGGGACTTATCTCTGTGACAGCCGCTATTGACCCTGACGCAAATAGTATAACTGTAAGCGTGAAAGATGAAGGATCAGGGATAAGTCGCGATCTCATTTCGAGGTTATTTTCAAAGTTTGCAACAGCATCGGACAAAGGCACGGGCCTTGGATTGTACATTTCAAAGAAGATTATTGAAACTCATGGTGGCAGGATATGGGCTGAGAATAACAAAGATGGAATAGGCGCAACATTTGCATTTAGCCTACCATTGTTGTGATTCACCTGATTGATGTCTGAGTGTCGTTACTTCTAATTATCTTAGAATGCTTCTACTCTATTAGAAAGCCGCTGTCTATGTGCGTCTGAAGGATTAAAAACTGACAAGCCCGTTAATGCCCTTCCTATTAATGTTGATGATGTAGTTGGAGCTTAATTGTTTGGTGACAGAGTTAGGGCCAATCAAGCAATTCCTGCTATACTCTCACAACGAGCTGATATGAGAATGGATGGCTCAACTTGAGAGGTCATAGTAACGACGTACATTAACAATGACAACAATGATACTTCCTTTATCGTATACACTAGAGGTTAAAGTTGAAATAATGCAATATTCTCTTGGTAGAGGCATCTCTAGTTAATTATAGACTTATATACAAAAAAATCACTTGAACAAAGAGGAATTGCGTATAAAAAATTTCGTGACTTGGGTGACTGCTGATTCCCTAGAAGGACCAATTCCACTTGTTGATGCATTTACTTTGCCAATTTTGAAGTCCTCTTACATAACTTTGAGACTCCTTCTTAGACTATTGCTAGGCCGACAGAGAAGAAATAAAATTCATTTCCTTAGGAAGTTTTGGTTAGATAACAGCAGTCCTTCATATCTGCTAATGACTCGTCTACATCGCGTTCTTCATAGAAATAAAGATGATGTTCATCTGCTAAAGATACATGTGCCAAAAGATCACTACCAATATTTTTGCAGAATAGGAATGGGTGACTTTCTTCCTGGCCATGAAGGCCACATTGTGGGAAGATTTGCTCCAAAAGAAGGGGACACAGTTATTGACATTGGCGCGCACATAGGCCGCTATACCATTACAAGCTCAAAACAGGTTGGTAAGACTGGGAAAGTAGTGGCTATTGAAGCTGATCCTGATAATTTTCAGCTCCTAAAAAGAAACATTGCTCTTAACAAGCTGACAAATGTCATGCCATTGAACTATGCAGTATTTTCTGAAAGAACAAGAATGAAATTATATGAGCAATCGGCTTCCGCTAAATATAATAGCTTGATGTTAGCGCGTGCAGCGAGAACTAAGAATTATGTAGAGGTAGAAGCAGATACATTGGACAGCATTCTCAAGCTAAATGAAGTAAATCAAGTCAATTGGATAAAAATTGATGTTGAGGGTGCAGAGTTTGAGGTATTGAAAGGCTCAACTAAAACATTATCTAGTGAAAATATGTCTCTTCTTATAGAAATACATAATATTGAGGATCCAGGCCATCATCATAATATTGTTGACTTTCTCAAGTATCATAACTACGAAATAACATTTGAGCAGCGTTATGAAGGGAGCGGCGAAAGCCATGTGATATTTCGTAAGAAAAATGACAATAATAATTTAAAAGATGCCTGACATTAATTTCTATAGCTTTTATGCTTTTATGCTTTTGAGTTTTTCAAGCCCTTCTTTTTGATGCCAAGGTTAACTTATTAACTCCAACTTTTTTTCTTTCAGTTGATTCAATGTCACATAGCATTATCTCTTCCCAATTCTCCATGCCGTGAAGAGTAGTGTGGAAAAGACAATACTATGGCATCATAAAACTAAGGCAGGTCATAATGATGAAGACATCACAGGCAGGGCTTGATTGGTTGTTTATCTTAAATGTAGTTGAATATTCTTATATGATGTTCACCCTTAAGAATTAACAAAATTTTACATATACTTAGTTCTAGATTCTATTTCGATATGTTAACAAACTCGCCTATTAGGCCAACCATTCCGGTGGTGGATTTGAATCGCGCAAAAAGGTTCTACGAAACAACACTGGGCCTCAAAGCTCTGCCTGCTAATGACGATGATAACACATTTGGCATGGCTATCTTTGAATGTGGCAACGGCACTCGTATGGAGCTCTACCAACGTGGCCCCTCAAAAGCAGACCACACTGTAGCTACGTTTGTAGTGTCTAATGTAGAAGATGAGGTTAATGCTCTAAGGGGGAAGGGAGTTATTTTTGAGGAGTATGATATGCCTGAAATCAAGACTCAAAACGGTATAGCAACACAAGGCTCAGTCAAAGCGGCATGGTTCAAGGACAGCGAAGGAAACATTCTATGTATTCACGAAATAATGAGATAAACCTGCTTGAATTCACGCTAAACCAGAAAAACCTGGACCCCTGAAAACTTCATCTGCAGTCGATGATGGATGTTCACCCTATTTATATTGTAATAAGAAACTATTATTTGTGCTTAGTTGTCTGCTGTCTTTTCTTTGCAAAGATAGACCACTTATTGGTGTATATGATATATACTCCTCTTCACTGTATACCGCGTCGTTGACCTGATATGCAACTCAAATCAATCAATTGTAGAAAGCCTTATCTATTGAAACAAGTGGATTTTAGGAAATGTCATGATTTCTTTTGCTCTTTTTCTAGGCTGAACGGGTGAGCTGGTCTTTTGACAGACCACATTTTTATCCTGACAAGGCCATCGCTTCGTTCCAATTTATTGCTCGACAGCCTGTCAATTGTAAAATGGAATCCGATAAGGGGTGCAAACACCAAGACAGTTAGAGCCGCTAGATGATAGCTCTGCAGGTACAACAGATAGAGCGCAATGCCTGCGCCAGTCATTATTTCAATCCAAGTACAGGTGCACAGCTGTATAGCGACTTGTTTTAGATTCATATATATACTTGAGTTCGTCGCGTCGACTATTTCATTTTTTCTAGATCTTGTCCGTCATGACTAGTGTCATCCTGCACCTTAGCTGTGAGTTTTTTTGATAGCTTGTATCCAAAGCCCATAGCAATAAAAAGAGTAATCAAGCCTGCGCCCATGGTTATGATAAGGCTAGTTTTGATAACATAATGCATCAGAAGCGTCACCGCAATGGCAGGAATAGAAATGACTAGCGCCAAAACTGTGCTGGCGGCAAAAACGCGGGTTGCAGTAACCTTATGTGGCTTTTCGCTCATCCTCATTTCTACACGGATTTTAATTTATTAGCATTGCCTTGCAGCCAAAAGTAACTTATTCCCAGCCAATCTGTTGCTTGTAGTATTTCACCAGTTTGGCATGCATCATCCTTTCACCTGTCGCCTCGGCCTTTTCCATCTTCTTCATATGAGAGCGAAGCTGGCTGAGGTCGCACATACACACACCTGCAATTGGCTTATACTTTGTCCTCGATATCTCGTGCTTTTTGTGATCGGCGTAGAATATTGGTAGCTTGGTCATGCCTACTGTCACCACCATGCCGCCAACTATCCAATAAATGATGCCGGTAGAGACCATTGAGGCAAACGGATTGATCCCTGTGACGAATTGCACATATGCCAGAGGAAGGAATATTGATAGCAAGATTCCGATTGGCGTGGCGAACATCGAGAAGGCGGAGAACCTATCATAAGGCTCTACTTCGCGCTCGAATTGGTTAAGCAATTTTTCCAACTTGTCATCCAGTTTTGTTTCTTCCTGAAGGGATGAAAGTTCCATTTGTTATTGTTACATTGTCTGACTGGTAATTATTAAGTTTATCTGGACATTCTTATTTTTTGGTAATTTTGCAGTATCTCCATTAGGAATTAGTTTTTTTTATACAATAGAAGAAATAGTTTGTTATAAATAAAGGCTATGATTCTTTCGGTTTGGTATAAACGTTGAAAAATTTAGCAGAAGCGTCTAAAGAACTAAAAATTCATTTCATGAGCAACACATGACATAATATTGTATAATTATGTTAATACGCCTTTTGACATTTTATTGTGTCAATATTAATATTTCAAAGTTTCTCAATAAAAGTTGAGAAAATGACATCGCAGCACTCCAAATTAATCTTTTCAAGTCGCCGGCTTGAAAATGTCTCCCCTGACACGCTTATCAAGTCTTTCTGGGTCAGTTCAGCACTTGCGCTGATAATGACACTTCCTCCACTTGGGATATTACTAACATTCCATTACAACGGCGGCAACATTCTTGGCGGTGCCAT
Organism: Nitrososphaera sp.; assembly: GCA_036519825.1. GTDB lineage: Archaea > Thermoproteota > Nitrososphaeria > Nitrososphaerales > Nitrososphaeraceae > Nitrososphaera. The sequence continues at coordinate 13,107 of DATDKS010000108.1, forward strand.
TGTAGGATTCAGCCTACACTTTGTCCTTCTGGCACTTTCTGAAAGGATATCCAATGCACTTTCACGCCTGTTTGACGACTAGCCTTTTCTCCTCCTCATATGCTTTTTATAGTGTATTGAATGAATCAAGGCATGCATTATGAGCAGCAAAGTTAGCATGCCCAGCAAGATTTTCGGCACTGTCCTCTCACACGGACTGAGGGGCAGAATGTTAACAAAAGGCGAGCTCCAGACGCTTGCAGAATCTCGCGACATCGAAGAGCTTGTCACTAGGACGAAAAATACCGTCTATCTTGATGCGCTTGCCAAGCTCACCAAGCCCTACACTGCGGAGAAGGTGGAAGGGGCCCTGCGTGAATATCTGGTCAATATGCACGCCAAGATGGTCACTATTGCAGGCGGCTCCACGATTTTGGACGCTTATTTTGTCAAGTACATTACCATGGATCTGAAGCTTGTGCTAAAGGGCAAGGCATTGGGCAAGACTTACGAAGAGCTTCTCCCCAAGATCAACTTGAGGGCCGAGGAACTAGTGGGTAGACGTGATCTAGTGATAAAGGCACTTGTGGCCAAGGATCTTGATGAAGCAGTGGCCTCGCTCGCAGGGAGTGAATTTGGTGAAGATGCCGCGAAGGCAGTGGCAGCATACAAGGAAAAGAGGGATGTTCGGCTGTTTGACACTTATCTTGATCATGCATTCTACCACGCCCTTGATAGGGCACTGGCAACCGACGCGCAGTCGCAAGACGTAAAAAAGCTGGTCTCAACTGACATCGACTCGTACAATGTCCTTGCGGTCCTCCGGGGCAAGTTCTGGGGATTGAGCCAGCAAGACATCACTGACCTGATAGTGACTACTACGCCCAAGGTTACGCGGGAAAGCCTTCAGAAAATGATTAACACAGAAAAACCGTCCGAGGCTATAGGAGAGCTCAACAATACTGTTTACCGCGACATTATTCCACAAAATGCAGCAAACGATATTGATGCAATAATGCAGCTTGAAGCGGGCTTTGAGTCAGTGGCGCTTAAGCGTGTCGTCAGCTCATTTCGTGCGGTGTTCACGGTAGCGATAATGCTCTCCGCCATCAAGTTGATGATCATTGAAGTAAAGAACCTGGCGGCAATTGCGGCAGGCGTCGAACAAAAGGTTCCTGCAGAAACGATAATGTCGCGGCTAATCAGGCTAGGGTAAAAAACCCCGCCTGTCGTCCATAAGTTGTCAAAAAATTAGACAAAAATTAGGAATTATGCACTATTTCTTGGACCGAATCTTGGGCTGAACCGACACCTCGCTGTCTTTCCAGACAAAGTTACTATAGAGCATCTTGGGCACGATCTTCTTGAACTCCGTTCCCTCCCCGACATACCACTTGGGGAACCACTCGTACAGGTGGAGCCTGATAGTCTGGATGTATACAATGAGCCCTTCAATAAGCATGATGCCAATGTTGCCACCGATAAGTACCGCGTAGCCGCCCCCATGCTCAAATGAGTTGTTGACAGTCACCAGCAGTGCGGAGTGCACTAGCAGCATAATTCCGAGTCGAGAGTAGCTGATCGTGTTTGACAGCATTTCTATGATCCTCACCATGATGACTTCAACGATAATTCCCACAAGCCCTCCGCCCTCGTCTTTGCCATGGGCCTTCAGATGCTTCTCTTCTTTTATTCCGCCAATTATCATGATGACAACGGTAGCAATGATAACCAGTGGTGCGACCTTGGCCACAAGGTCTACAGTAACCCAGTCGCCAAAGACAAGCGTCAGCCACGGCACTGGCTCTGTATGGGTAACGCCTGTGATGCCAAACATGCCGATAATGTCGTAGCCTGACCCGATAGCAGCAAGTATCAGAGCTACCACCGCAAAGTACTGTAGGATTGTCGGGATATCGTGATAGAACACCATCGACTTGTTGCCCTGCTTAAAATCGGCGTGAAGCCTTAGGAAGTATGCTATCAATATATGGACTATGCCTATCGCTATAGATACCTCCAGTATCTTGACCACTTGCTCAAACGTCAGTTCAGAGACGCTCAGGAGCCCGACAAAGCCGACCGGCGCAAATATTGGCGCAAGAATTGCGATCTCTTCAAAGTGGAATCCAAACATCTCGCCAGTTCCAAGACCTGCCAAGGTGGCAGCTGCGCCACTTGCTGCAATGAGGGTTCCCCATGTTCTAAGTGATCCATTACCTCTATATCGGAAAAGCATGCCTAGCCCAAACAAAAGTATGCCATGCCCAAAATCTGCAAACATCAGTCCGTAAAATGCCGGCCAGACAAAAGCGATAATGGGCGTAGGATCGACTTCGCCGTACCTCGGTAGTCCCTGAGTTTCAGTTATCACTTCAAAGGTGCGGGTATATGACTTGTTTGTAAGAAGTGTGGGCAGGACTTCTCCTTCTTCTCCATGCTTGTCAGCGTTCAGATGCACGTCCTCGATTACGCTGACATAATCCTTAGTCATGCTCCTAAACTTCTTCTCCATCTGATTTGGAATGTAACCTTGAATTAGCGCAAAATTCCGGGTGCCACCTGGCTTCCTAGTAGTTTCAAGCACGTCCTTGGCAACCTTGGCTGCTTCATGCAGAGAAAGAACCTTGGTCAAAAGCGATTTCTTGAGTTTTTCAATATTTTTTTCGATCTCTGCCTGCTTGGCTTCAAGCTCCTTGACCTTGGTGTCTGCTTTAGCATAGGCAACACTTGGATTCTGTGGCATGTTGGATGGAATCTGGAGTGGGTGGACCCCAAAGCTCCTGAGTGTCTTTGTTATGCGGTCAGAATCGTCAGCTGCGCCGAAAACTACCATCGATAACTTTTGCTCGGAGAGCTTGCTGGTATAAATCGGCAGGTCGCCTAGCGCTCTTCTGATCTCAACTTCATCTGCGGAATCGATTATAAACAAGCCGGAAAAGAAATGTTTAATTTTGCCAAAAAGCGCCAGGTCAAGGTTAACTACGGCTGCCATCTCGAGCGCGTCTTTAAGGCTACTGTATTCTTCAAGCTCCTTGGCAACCTTGTTCCGCTCTGCAATCATCTTTTTAGGATTGTCCAAGATGGCTGAGCTCTTGTCCTCCAAGTCTGCGATAAAGTTCTGCATGTTTTCAATGAAGTAATCGGTCTTTCCTTTTGGAGCACCCTTGAACATCGTGTCCATAACACCAGTTTCAAGAGGGATGCCAAGATCCTTGATGACTTCGTCTATTTCTTGAAAAAGCCTCTGTGCCTTGAGCAGAAGGTCGTCAAGGTAGGGGTTAGAATGATCAGAAGGAGTCTGGATGGGGTGGAACCATTCAAGCTCTGCCAGCCTACTCACCACGTCCTGAGTATCTACCCGGGGAAGGACTATGGTGGCTTTCATTAGTTTGGCTAGTCCCATTCTTGCCTACCGTTAATTTTGATCTCTTTAAAATCTTTCCGTTTACAAATGAAAAAGGAGGGAAAGAAAAAAATTTCTTAGGTCTGGCCCAAGATGATAAACATCATGACTATACCATAGATAGCGATTGATTCGACCATACCTACGATGATGAACACTCTTGACTGCATCTTGGGATTGTCGCTAATTGCAGCGAGACCTGCCGCACCAACAAACCCAAGACCAATGCCTGCTCCGAGGGCTGCAAGGCCAAACGCCATGCCTGCTCCAATCAGCTTCGATGACCCACTGTCGCCTCCGGGTGCTGGGCTTTCCTGCGCAGACGCCTGACCCACTAAGCCTGCTAAAGCAATCGAGGTGAGAACCACCAAAAGTGAAATTGTGATACGCCCGTTCATCTTATCCATATAAGAGTTCGAGATAAAATGCCATATTTAACTATAACTATAACTACTCGAAAAAGGTGAGAATAAGGATCAGATTTTAGACAGTGCCTTGCGCTTGCTTACAGCAATGTCGTTTTTGATCTTTTCCACCATCGAGTCGTGCTCGGCCTTGAGCTGTGCACTGGCCTTTGCAAAATAGTTTGAAATCTCCTCTGTCATGTCCTTGCGCTTGCCTCCTCTTCTGCCATTTTTTTCTTATCTAATACTGCTTTAACCTTCTTGAGTCTGACAAACTCTTCTCGCTCGCGCTCCTCGAGGGTTGCCTTTATGAAGTATATTGCATGTTCATATTGCGGTATGATAACATATTCCAGTGCGTTGATCAGCTTTTGAGTACGCTCTAGCTCTTTTGCAAGGCTAAATATTGCATTTTCATATTCTGCTGCCTTGCATATGCCGGGGAGCATGTTCTTGATGAGCTTGGCCGCCTTGTCGACGGATGCATTGGTTTCGACAAAGCCGTATGACAGCTGCTGCATACCCTTCTCTGTCTTGACCTGCAGCGTTGGTATTTTAACATCTACGATGCGCCTGACGTTGACATCGACTTCCATTATACTGGGGGTCGAGTCCGATGTCGATTCAAGCGTCATTGTGCCAAGTGACATATAGGCGTCATAAACAGAGCTGTATATTTCACTCAAGGGTGTCCATATATCTTCCCTTGCCTTATTTGCTTCTTCGATCATTTCGTCTATTTTTTTTAGCAATACTTCGCGCTTATCGTCTAGAATCTTGTGTACCATCTTGGCGACCTGCATCGAGCGCCTTATCTTGATAAGCTCGATCTTTGTTGCAGTAACCCTGCCTCCAAAGGACATATTTCTCTACTTTTCACCCTTTGTAGTATTGCCTTACGTGCTTTTCTTTGATCTTGGTCAACTCGCTTTCGGGCAGACTTGAGAGTATGTCCCATGCTCTAGTTAGCGTTTCTTCAAGTGTCCTGTTCTCGTCAGGTGCCTGCTTTAGGAAGTGTTGCTCAAATCTATCGCCAGCATCTAGGTACTTCAAGTCTACGCCTGTAAGACCCGCCCTGCCTACAATCTCTGCAAGTGCCCTGACCTCCTGCGCCCTTGAATAAGCATCATAAAGCTGGTTGCCAACTTCCATGTGATCTGACCTGGTTTTTCCTTCGCCTACTCCATCCTTCATAAGCCTTGAAAGTGACATGAGCACGTTTACTGGCGGGTAAATGCCCTTTCTGAACAGATCACGCCCAAGCACAATTTGGCCCTCAGTGATATATCCTGTCAGGTCAGGGATTGGATGCGTAATGTCGTCAGCCGGCATAGACAGGATCGGTACCTGAGTTACACTGCCATTCCTGCCCTTGATCCTCCCTGCGCGCTCGTAGTTGTTTGCAAGGTCTGTATAGAGGTACCCTGGGTAGCCCTTTCTGCCGGGGACTTCTTCCCTTGCAGCGCTGATTTCTCGAAGCGCCTCTGCATAGTTGGTCATGTCAGTAAGTATCGCTAGCACATGCATACCTAGGTCAAATGCAAGATACTCTGCCACAGTCAGCGCCACCCTTGGAGTGATGATTCTTTCAATTGCAGGGTCATCTGCTAAGTTGAGGAAGAGCACAGAACGTCTCAGTGCGCCTGACTCTTCAAGACTACGCTTGAAGTACTGCGCTTCAGAGTACTGCACACCAATAGCTGCAAAAACGACGGCGAAGTCCTCATTTGTGCCTACGACTGAGGCTTGACGTGCAATCTGGGCTGCCAGGATGTTGTGTGCCATGCCAGAGCCTGAAAATATTGGAAGCTTTTGACCTCTTACAAGCGTAAGCATACCATCAATGACTGATACACCTGTCTGGATAAATGATGTGGGATACTCTCTTCTTTCTGGATTCATAGGCTCGCCGTTAACATCTAGGAACTTGTCTGCAATTGGATCAGGGAGGCCATCGTTTGGCTTTCCAAGGCCATCAAAGACTCTTCCTAGCAGCTCCTGTGAAACAGGCATTTCCATAGTCTTGCCAAGAAATTTCGCTTTTGTACCTGTAATTGTAAGACCCGTAGTCCCCTCAAACACCTGAACAATAGCCTTACCAAACCCTACTTCAAGTACCCTACCGAGCCTGTGCTCGCCATCTACAGTTTCGATTTCGACCAGCTCATCAAACGACACCTTGGTGACGCCGTCAATTATCATCAGCGGACCCTTGAGCTCGGCTACTTTTGTGTATTCTACTCCAAAAGATGTAGTTGTCATCTCAGGCAACTACCTCCGCCTCCTTCTGCTCCGTCCTTGCTGTTACACTCTCTCCTCCTCCCCCGGCTGCGGCCTTCTGAAATTGTTCGTTTATCTGCTTATCCAGCTCGTCAAATTTGTTAAGCTGATCTTCTGGTATCTCAAATTTTGATTTCAGCAAAGCCGGAATTATCGGCATTGCTCTGATATCTGCAAGCGGGATACCTACCTTCAGTGCCTTCTGAGCCTCCTTGTAGAACTTCACCATCAATCCCACCATCTTAACCTGCTTTTGAGGGCTGCAGTACGTGTCTATCTTGTCGAAAGAGTTCTGCTGTAAAATGCCGATCTTGACCATGCGCGCGACTTCAAGCACCAGTTTTTCTTCGTCTGGCAACGCCTCAGGGCCAAGCAGCCTGACGATTTCTTTAAGAGTATCTTCCCTCTGAAGCACATGGTATGACTCCGCCCTAAGATCATACCATTCTCCTGTCACGTTCTCCTTCCACCACTTTCTCACGTCCTCAAGATAGCCTGAATACGATTGCATCCAGTTGATCGACGGGTAGTGCCTTGAATACGCAAGCCTTGTATCAAGCGCCCAGAAGGTCTTGATGAACCTGATAGTGTGTGTTGTCACTGGCTCGGTAAAATCTGCACCTGATGGTGAAACTGCGCCTACCAGAGTGACAGATCCTGCTCTCTCTGGAGAACCAAGTGCCCTTACCCTGCCTGCTCTTTCGTAAAATTCTGCCAGCCTTGATGCCAAGTACGACGGGTAGCCTTCCTCTGCAGGCATCTCTTCAAGACGCCCAGACATTTCGCGGAGCGCCTCAGCCCATCGACTCGTTGAGTCAGCTACAAGCACGACATCGTAACCCATGTCGCGGTAATACTCTGCCACCGTCACCCCTGTGTAGATCGACGCTTCCCTTGCAGCCACCGGCATATTACTTGTATTGGCTACAAGCACAGTCCTCTCCATGAGCGGCCGGCCAGAGCGGGGGTCAATAAGATGCGGGAACTCTACAAGCACTTCTGTCATTTCATTGCCGCGTTCGCCGCAGCCAATGTATACGACTACCTTAGAGTCTGCCCACTTGGCGATTTGGTGCAATGTCACGGTCTTGCCTGTGCCAAAGCCACCTGGGATTGCGCCGGTTCCTCCCTTTGCAATTGGGAAGTAGGTGTCGATGACTCGCTGACCTGTCACGAGCGGGACTGTTGGGTCATAGCGCTCGGCATACGGTCTTGGCCTTCTTACTGGCCACTTGTGATACATTTTTAGCTGAACTTTTTCGCCACCACCTTTTTCACTGGTTGCTATTATATGTTCAATGTCATAGTCACCCTCGCTTGCAACATCGGTTATCTTGCCACCTGGATGGTTTGGCGGAACTAAGATGCTGTGAGTCAATAGAGGTGTTTCTTCCACTGTTCCCAAGATCGATCCAGGGCCTACTTGATCGTCTTTTTTCACTGTGGGCTTGAATGTATATTTCTTTTTCATGTCAACTGGGCTTGTCATCACGCCTCTGCCAATGTAGGCACCTGATTTGGCTGCAATCTCATCCAATGGCCGTTGAATACCGTCGTAGATCTTGCCAATGATTCCAGGACCGAGTAGCACTGAGAGCGGCTGGCCAGTGCCCGTGACAGGCTCGCCTGGCTTTAGGCCGGATGTTGACTCATATACCTGAATAAATGCAATGTCGCCAGTTAATCTGATTACTTCGCCTATGAGCTTTGATTCGCCCACCTCTACAGTTTCGTACATTTTTGCAGTAGACATGCCGTCTGCCCTAACTGCTGGTCCACTGACCCAAACAATTTTCCCTTTTGCTACCAATCTTATGCCGCTCCTCTAAGCATCTGGGCAATGTTTTTCCTTATTAAAGGTTTGAGTCGTTCAATGCGGGAATCAAGAGTGTTGTCATAAGTCATCATGCCATCTGCCGATTTTATTCTAATGCCTCCAAGCACGTCAATGTGCTGGTCAGACACTCTTGCCTGCTGCACCTTGCCGCTGTCCTGCAAGTCAGACACTATCTTCCTTACAAGCTCGGCATCATTTTTGTTGCACTCTATACTAACTGCAGTCGATCCTCCAATAGCTGAGATGCTTTCTTCAACCATGTGCTTCAACAACTCTTTGTAGCTATCATTGGTACTTGAGGCCTGGAGCTTTTTCCTGGCCTCTTCAAAGGCTTTATTTGCAGCATTTTCAATTGTCAGAAGTTCCTGGTTGCGGGCTGCAAGCCTTGCTGATCCAATGATCTGGCGCTTAAGGTTCTCGGCCTGCTTTCTTGCAGCCTCGGCTATCCCTGTGCGCTCGGCTTCCAGCTTTCCTCGAGAAGATTCAAGGTTGTCAAGGGACTCTTGGTAAGCAGAATCTATCTGAGAAATCAGTTCAGCTTCCTTTTGAACTAAAACCTTACCGATCATGTGCTCTAAAGCAGAATTTGAGCTCATTTGATTGTGTTCCGCCTTCTCACTGAATTTTAACCTTTTGACGTAGAACTATCTCTAGCATGAAGTAGTAGTTGTGGTGGTACATGTCCTGCCAATAAGCTCAGCGTCTAGCTTTCGGACAAGATCTGTTATGCGCTTTAGGTGGCTACCCTCCCAGTATATCTTGCCGCAGGCAGTACATTGGAAAAACTGGTTATGGTATGCTATAACCCTCTCTGGTACAACATCCTCAACATCATTATCATCATTTTTCTTCACACGATCTAATTTCCTTTCTTTCAAGGATCCGTTGCATACTGAGCAGCGCGAACCAATACCGTCCATACCAACGGACTTTATTCCACTCTTTCTAAGGATGTGCACCAAGTCTTCAATCTCGCTTGCATCTCCACTCACCAGCACACCATGAGCACCAATCTTGACTATTCGCTTGAACAGCTCCTTGTCAGCAGTCAGGATGACTCTGTCCTGCTCCATGGCTATCTTTAAGATTTCGTCGTCATGTGCCTGCGCATTGTATAGAGTATCAAAGCCAAAAACGCGGAGCTTGCGGGCGATGCTTCCCAGCATCGCATCGGCAAGAAAAGCTACTCTAGGTGCCTTCTGCACTTGACGAATCCCCCCTGCATACTTCACAGATGAATCTGCCCTCGTCATACTGTAATAGGTCCGACCACTCGCCGCATTCGTCGCAATACCCTGATATGTTGCTGGCAGAGCGCGCTATGCCAAGCTCGCCTCTAATGATAGTTGCTTTTTCGGATACTATTTCTACAAGATCAGGAGTAACTGCAATGACATCTGAAGAGGATATAATACCAACAAGCCTATTCTTGTAGACCACCCCAAGACGTTTGATGTTGTGTTTTCGGAGCAACCGCGCGGCCTCTGTGATGCTCTCCTCACTTTCTATCGTATGGAGCTCTTTCATTACCTCTTTTGATTTTATCTGGCTTGGCCTGGTGTCATTGACTAGGGCTTTAGAAACAATGTCCCAATCTGTGACGATCCCAACCGGCTTGTCCTTCTCCATTATGATAATGCTTCCAATATTTTCGTCTTTCATCTTTTTTGCAATGTCATGTATGGTGTCATTAGGAGATGCAGAAACAATTGGGCTGTTCATGATGTCCCTGACAAGCACTCTTGTAGTCATATTTGCATCAGTATGTTCTCCAACCGGCTTTTTTACCACGAAAAATATTCGAATTTCTGCCTTTAATTACTTATCTGATTTCCGCTAGAAGAAGATCCTGTTATTTAATTATAATTTAGCATTTCATCGGATTAATTTTTCTCTCTCCCTCTCGTGCTAACGACTACATCCTTGTTAAAAAATCTCAGGGCTTTCTGATATACTCTTCGATCTCAGTACTCTACCATACTCATTCCTCTTCCTAGTCTTTGATGCTATGATCTATCCTATTATTTGCCGCTTGATTCTAAAGCCGCTGATGATAGTGGTACTTCTTGCAGCTGCTGCTGACCTCTCGCAGTGAAAGACAGCCGGCACTGACCTGCTGGTAACGCTCTTACAAAGTCATCAAGGCTGATGTGCTTAATTGATTCTTCAATTTTGATGTTGTCTTCCGCTATTTTTACAAATTCTGACTTGATCTTCTTTGCAGCATTCATTGGATCCATACCACCCTGCAGGAGCACGGTATAAAAGATCGAGTGTTTTTTTATTGCTTCTTCTGGTCCACAGAGAATCGTTTCTCTATTATTCAATTGGATTATGCCAATTGCGACCCTTAATTCTACCCCTTTGAGGTAATTGCGTTTGCCCTCTATAACAAAGGAGCCCTTTGGTAAGAACTGACCTGTTGGTGCTCCCTTTTTCACCTGCTGTGGCATGACCCAATATGCGTCGGCGCTAGAGAGCCCGTCCTTCCATGCCCTGCTAAATGAGATGGTAGCCTGTGCAACCTGATATAAGGATAAATCGATCGTGCCTTCTTGAGTGACAGCAAAAGAAGCAGCATTCTTGATGATAAAAAATGGTGAGCCGTGAACTTCAGCATGAAAAACGATGTCGTGCTCGGTCAGATGCTTACGTATTAATGCAGAATTGGACGATGCATCACGGCCGCCAATAACCAGGAGGCCTTCGGTGGTGATGAACCATCGGTAGCGCTCATACCACTCCCTAGAGATCTGTTCTTTTACAATGACTTTTCTGTGGATGGCCGCAGTCTCATTCCTTAATTTTTCAATCTGCGCAAGAATCTTGGAACCAGCTTCTTCTATGGAGGCGTTGCCCCGTTCCATTTCTTTTGCCCTACCAAAAAGCATCGAGCTTACTTTGGCAAGGCTTGGCTGCATTTCAACTTGCTCGTTTGCTACCTCGATATAATTAATGCCCTTTTCAGTGACTACTGATGCAGAGTTGGCTGCAAGCAAGTCAGCGATTTCGTCAGTACTCCGGTAGGAAAGCGCCATTAATTCGCTGGCCAGCTTACGTATGGCAGCTGCTTTTTGGATTACCGTTTCTTTGGCTTTGTTCTGCTCTTCCAGGTCATGCTCAAGTGCTGTGATTTGCCTGTCTAGCTCGACTGTCCTGCTGCTGCGTCCAATGTACATGATTTCGCTGCTCAGGACTTCATCGACTGCATCCATATACGATGCAACTTTTTTGATGATGTTGTTGTTCTTCATAGTCTTCACAGCAGCGGAAGCAGCTGCGGCTGCTTCTCGTGTTATTATTGGCAGTGCTTCCTGCGGCTTGTCATCCTGCATGATTACAATGGGCTCATGGCTCTTGCCGCCGGCACAGACCTCATTTACAACGTTTTTGACAGTTTCGTAAATCTTGCTTACTTCATGGTCAGATAATTGCTCAGCTTGTTTGTCAATTTGGATGCCGGCGCGGTTGATAACTTCTTCGACAAATTTCCTTGGCATGGAGATGTTGCGGCCGATCCACCTTCGCACATCAATGTTATTTGCTCCATTCCTCAGGGGAAGCATCTGATCAAGTGTAATATCAAAGACATCGACTCCCCTTGCCGGTGGGTAAGCATAGCGCAGGCCGACACTGAGAGTTCTATGTCTCACTTGTATTGGATTGAGGATTGCAATTATCTGCATATCTTCGTCGCAAATTATGATGTTGCCGTCACCAAAGAACTCGCCGACGACGATTCTTAACTTTCCATCTGGCTGCCTAAATTTTAGTGAGACAATGCGCTCACTTCCAGCCTGCTCTATTGATTCAAATTTGGCGCGCTCAAGCTCTTTGTGAGCAACGCTCTCAATGGTGTTTTTCTCTTCCATAGGTTTGAACTTTGACCTTGTGATCCAAATGCCTCTTGTTGAGAGGACAAACATTATATCTTCTTGCATGGGGTGATGGAGCCTGAGGAAGAGTGAGTTCTTTGTTATGGCATTGATGCTGCTCACATAATAGCTTGAGAGGCTATTAATGGCCCTGCTTCTAATCTCATTGACTAGGTACCGTAGTTCGATGCTGGATAGCTCCATGACGAAATATAGTAATAGCATTCCGCAAATATTAAACAACTGAAATAGTTAGAGAGAAATTCGATTATCGCTATCTATTAATATTATTAGTATGTTACTTGTTTTTTCTATTTATGAATACATGAAAATTATGGTAGGGGTATTGAAACAACACAGCCGCAAGGCATTTTACTGGCTCCAATTTAACCACAAAACGCGATATTGGACATATTTGAAAGACTCTATTACATGCGTGCCCTCGTGGGTATGGCCGCAGGCATCGTCGCCGGCATTGTCATACCAGTTGAGCTCGATCAATACACATCGATAGGCACAGCCATACTCGTCGGAATAGCATTCTATCTTACCTCGCTTGGAATTGGCCGGCGAATAGCTAAGAATGTGCCAAAGGACAAGCGCAAGAAAATTGCAACAGAGGGCATCATACCGTTCATCTTTCTGCTGCTGACATTCATGATAATGGTCTATACGGTGCTCCACCAATCCTCAGTTGTAAGTTAAATACCATCAGCGTTTATTAGTTACAGCAAGTTGCTATTATGGGACTACCGCACTCCGGGCATCCCTGACGAGCTTTTCGAACGGACAGAGGAAGTGCCCATAACAAAGGAAGACATTCGTACGATAGCGATAAGCAAGCTACGTCTCAAGGATGGCTATTCAGCAATAGATGTTGGCTGCGGCAGCGGAAGCATCACCGTAGAATTATGCCTGCAGACAAAGGGCAAAGTATATGCCATTGACTTTGACGAAAAAGCAGTCGAACTGACTAAAAAAAATCTGCAGAAATTTGGAGTCAAGGCAGAAAAAGTCATAGTGGGTAAAGCCCAAGATGTCTTGCCCAAACTATCGGAAGTCGAAGCAGTAATAGTGGGTGGCACATGGGGCGATACAAAGCAGGTAATTGAACTTGCAGTAGGTAGATTGAAAAAGGGAGGCAGGATTGTCATCGACACTATAGTTATTGAGACGATGTATCAGGCGCTTATAGCAGTTAAAGAGCTAGAACTGAAGGAAATAGACATCACTCAGGTTATAATATCTAAGGCGCGCAAGGTCACAACGGGCACGATGATGCTTGCAAGAAACCCTGTGATGATAATATCAGCAACTAAAGTTTGATCCCACACTGACATTTTATTTTTTCTCAAATATACAGATTCAATGTTTGTATAAATAATGTGTGAGTCATCCCCTCGCGGTAAAAGTAAAACCACTTAGACCCACTTAATCATGCACAACATGTGCCGACATGATGTACATATATAATTACTGGCATCCCTACATGTATCTGCCACGCAAATTTCTCCAATCAGATAATTTTGATTATCGAGATCTAACAAAAAACACATAAAGGAGGATTTTATCATCCGTCTTTCCTATATATTATGCTCCCTTCTGTTACACAGACATCATTTCTGCTGTCTGTATTTTTTGATATGTATCGTCAGTAGAATATCTACAATTATGATTTCGAAACTATTAGTGGGATAACTGAGGGCAACAAAGGATTTCAACAGCCTTTCGATAATAAGAGACTCATTGTGGGTTGCTACAAATATTGAGATGAATGGATATCCACATTCAATCTACTGACCAGAGTCGCATTAATAATCCCAATGTCTCCGCAGCGATCAGCAATAACACCCTGTTCGTGAAGTGACAGAACTTTATCCGCTGTCGATCGCCTATTGACGCCAACTGTTGGCATGATATCAAAGTTGTTGTTTGCTCTCGCTCTTGTAACTCTATAAATGAAAATAACAGATCTTATTGAGTATATTGAAAGTGCTAGAATCAAAACTGTGGACAGACATACCAATGCATCAAGAAGCAAGGCCCATTGAAATAATACAGATAGAACAATAATGGGGTTTGCCAAAAAATTCTGCTTCTGATTTTAAGTTGATTCTATACTAAAAATCAAGAGTATAATCAGACTGATGTGATGTTCAGTTTGATCATATAAGGTAATCTTCCTAGGCGATCTATCGAGTCTGATAAATACAAAGATCTTCTTTTTTATTCTGCAAGATATGTCTAAAAAAATCAAGGTTGCAGTAGCCGGTGTTGGAAACTGCGCTTCTGCATTGATGCAGGGTACAAGGTATTATGACTCAAGCGGTAATGGTAAGTCAAATGATTCAATTGGGCTTACCGCAATCAACCTGGGAGGATATGAACCGCGAGATATTGAATTTGTGGCAGCGTTTGACGTTATTGATTCAAAAGTAGGAAAAGATCTGTCTGATGCAATTTTTGCAGAGCCAAACAATACAGTGAAGATAGCCAACGTCGAGGAATCGAAGGTAATTGTTGAAAAAGGAGAAGTTCTAGACGGTTTGGGGAGGCACTACCGCGGAAAGGTGCAGGTCTCTGATAAACCTCCTACAAATGCGGCCAAGGTCCTAAAAGATAGCGGCGCCGAAATTCTTCTAAATTATCTGCCTGTTGGAAGCAGAGAGGGAACAAGGTACTATGCCGAAGCCTGCCTTGATGCGGGTTGCGCCTTTATCAATGCAATCCCTGTATTTGTAGCATCAAACTCGAAATGGCAGCAGGCATTTGAAGATCGTGCATTACCATGTGCTGGCGACGACGTTATGAGCCAGCTTGGTGCCACTGTCGTTCATAAAACACTGGTGAAGCTCTTTGTAGACCGTGGAGTAACGGTAGACCAGACCTACCAGCTGAACATTGGAGGCGACATGGACTTTTACAACATGCTGGACGAGGAGCGACTCGAGGACAAAAGGGTTAGCAAGACAAGCGCAGTAGCTGCAATGGCACCTTATGAAATACCGATGAGGATTGGACCCTCAGACTTTGTGCCTTTCTTGGATAATGACAAAGTGTGCTATGTATCCCTGAAAGGAAGGTATTTTGGCAATATTCCTGTAGAGCTTGACCTCAAACTAAAAGTGGTTGATGCATACAACAGTGCCGGCGTAATGATAGACGCAGTGAGGGCAACCAAGATTGCACTTGACAGAGGTATTTCCGGGCCACTTGACAGCGTGTCGGCTTACTGCTTCAAGCATCCACCGGTGCAGTTGCCCTATTCTGTTGCCAAATCAAACTTCTTGGAATTTGTCGAAGGCAAAAAGGAACGATAGGATTTGATCCTTTTCATATTTTTTTGATCTATTACTATTCTTATTTCGCTGCGGCGGTTTGTTCGACAATTTCGTTCTCATAGCTCTCCTCACAATATGTTGAGACTGGAACACATGGTGGGTTTTCTTATATCGCCTTCGATAGCACTGAAAAATGAGTTTTAGCATAAGATGCGATAGTGAATTTATGCCTTAGAAAATAGTGTGTCTGTAAGCTTAGGCACAATTTTATCTGTATAGCCCTTGTAACCAATAGTTCTATCATAAAAGGCGTCGTGGTGATATGTAGCACGAAGCCTCCGTGAATATGAAATTTTTTTCAAGTTCAGCTATATTAGGAGCCCGTGTTATCATCAAGATCTAAAATTTTGTGAGCGATTCCCCAATAAGCCTGCAAGAAAATCATCCTAGATTTAACTATAAGGGTGATTCTATAGCGATGTTTGCTATTGCAGAAACAGGAATGCCTCAGGCCTACACAACAGGTAGCTATGTAGTATCTTCCGAAACCTTTCCCGCAACCATGTAATTGCGAAATATATTTTACTAAAAGGAGATGGATTGAGAGCGACAACGTATATTTAGCACAGTTGAAAACTAATCCGATAGCTACTTTTGGTGCACATTAAAAAGCTGCAAGTCTACGGCTTCAAGTCGTTTGGTTTCAAGAACACTGCAGTGCATTTTGAGAAGGGATTAGTTGCTATAACTGGTCCAAACGGCTCAGGCAAGTCTAACATTCTTGATGCAATAATGTTTGCAATAGGTGAGAACAGTCCCAAAACTCTGAGGGTAGATAAGTTCCAGTCGTTGTTCCACGACAGCCAGAACAGCAATCACCGCCTTATCCGCGTTAGCCTGACGTTTGACAATACCGACAGAGGTATACCTATAGACTCTGACACAGTTACTTTGACACGTGGAATTGAGGGCCAGAATGGTGAGAGCCAGTACTGGCTTGATGACAAGAAGGTAACCAAGACCACCATAATGGAGCTCCTTGAAGTAGTACTGGCGGCTCCAAACAAGCTGAACATTGTACAGCAGGGCATGATCACTAGAATTTCCGAACTAAATTCCGAAGAGCGCAGAAGGATAATAGAGGATATAGTCGGCCTCTCGTACTTTGACGAAAAGAAAGCCGAGGCTCTAAAGCAGCTGGATGAGGCCGATAGGAGGCTTGAGGTTGCATTTGCAAGGATGGGCGAGATCCGAAAGCGCATAGATGATCTAGAGACAGAGAGAAATGAACAGCTAAGGTATACCCAGCTTAGCACGGAACTCACGAGGTTCAATGCAGTGCAGATCTCCAACACCATACGAAACCTGAGGTACAAGCTGGTTACGAGCACTCAGATAGTTGAATCAAACAACCAGCAGACGTCGCGCCTCTCAAAGCTACTGGAGGAGGCGGAGTTAGAGATCGAGAAGCTCGACACCGAAAAGTCAAGATTCATCCAACAGGTCGACACTGCCAACAGAGCTAAGGCGCAGGTTGCGATGAGGATATCGGGGATCGTCCATGAGGCGGAACGAACAAGGGCTATGTTGAATGAATCTGAGCGCCGAATGACCGACATTGAAAGGAGGATGCCCTCTATTCACAAGAGCAAGCAAGCTGCAGTTCAGCGCATAGAAAGCTTGTGCTCTGAGGTTGACAGACTGAAGAAAGAAATGGAGCAAAAGGATACAGTCGTCCCAAACCTCAAGATCAAGCTTGATGCAATCAATAGTGAAATTGAAATGATAACCGTCAAGGCCGCTAGATATGCAGCTTTCAGGGACACAATAGAAAAGAGGCTTGCAAGGATGGCATCGCTAAAGGGTCGGATCGAGCTTGCTGGAGCTAGAATCGAAGAGAAAATCAAGACTATCAATTACAAGAAGAACTCTAACGATTCAGCCGTCAATTTGCTTCAGTCAGAAATTTTAGCTACTAAAAGCCGCATAGCACAACTTGAAAGGTCACTTGAGTCTGATGGCGTAGAACTACATGATGCCGTCAGCCTTGCATCCCAACTTGCAGACGCGAAAACAAACCTTGAAAAAGAGCTGGCAGGCTCGACAAGCCTGCTGGTGCGTGCAGAGAGTCTTGTGAACAAGTTTGAGGAACGGGCCACCATAGCCAAGAACGCCATGAATGAGGATCTTGCTATTGCGGAATTAATGAAAGAAAAAGACAGGTTTAGCATCTGCGGTCTTGTACACGATTTAATAAGATGGGACAAGCCGTACGAGCGGCCTGTGCTTGCGGCAGGCTCTGAATGGATGAAAGCGTTTGTAGTGAACGACATTAGGTCTATGATAATGATAGCCGCCTATGCCAAGGAGCAAAAGCTTCCGCGTCTTAAAATAATACCACTTGACGTAGTCAACTCCTCTAAGGAGAAACAGGACATGCCACGCGATGATGTCAATGTAATCGGAAGGCTGTCAAATTTTATACAGTCTGACTATGACAAATTGCCAGAATTCCTTTTTCCAGATATACTGCTCGTAAGAAATTCCTCTACAGCGTTCATGCTATCGAGGAAAGGCTATAGGACTGTGTCAGCTGATGGCGAGCTATTCGAACCGCCTGGAGGTTCGATGTCGGTCGACTTTGGAGGAAGGATAACTGATATGACAAAGGCGATACTTTTTGGCAAGTCGGTGGGAAATCTCCATACAATGACAGTGAAGCTCTCCAAGCTGATTGAGGAAAAAAGCGTGAAGCTCCAGGATATTTCCAAGCGGATAAGCCCTAGCGAATCCAAGAGAGTTCAACTAGAGCTTCTTATCAAAGATATGCAGAGAAGCATTACTAGAGAAAAAGAATCCTCAGACGCAAAAGAAAAGTCGGTCTCAGGGCTCATCTTAGAAAACCAAACCCTCCAGTCAGAAGTCGACTTGCTTACGATAGAGCTTAAGAAATATTCAAGAAGGCTTACCCTTCTTACGCCTGCCATGGAAAGGCTATCGTCAACCCTACAAAGCATAAGTGAAGAGCCCTCAAGCAAAAGCGAGCTTGCTGACAAGAACATGGCACATAACCAGATAGTAAAGGCAATAGATGTAGCCAATATTGAGCTTGGCCAAACAATGTCGATACTCGGAGGACTTGAAGCCAAGCTGGAACTTGATGTACAGCATCTTGCTGAGATGAATCAAGAGAATGAACGCCTTTCCCTTGAACTAGAAGAACGCAAACGCCAGATAGAAGAGATGTCCGGGAAGTCGCAGTCGCTTGAAGCGGAGCTCAAGGGACTAAGGGATCAGGAGCAGCAAATAATCTCCTCTTCGGGCAGCTCCTATAGCGTACTGCAAGAATATGAGCACAAGATAAAGGCGCTCTCAGAGAGCGAGCGCAAAATGTCAAAAGAGTACAACTCAATAGAGAGGGAGTCTGCATTGCTTCGAAAAGACATTACAGACTTGACTTCTGAGGAATCCCGTCAGATAAGCGATCTTCTGCGGCTTGGATACAAGAATCTACTTGACGAGATGGATGTCGAAACAGCTATCAAGGAGTTGACCGACGAATACGAGGCAATCAAGTCAAGGATTAACCTCCTCGCAGACGAGGCGTATATACAGGTAATGGATGGCTACCGTGGCATGTCAACTAGGCGCAACCAGCTTGAAGGTGAGCGTAATTCTATCGTTTCCTTCATTGAGCAGATAGTAAAAGAAAAAGAGAAGGTCTTCCTCGAGGCGTTTCAGAAGGTTGACACCGATATACGTGCAACATTTGAGAAAATGACAGGAGGATTGGCATGGCTCGAGATCGAAAACTCTGAAGATATTTTTTCAAGCGGCGTGATGTTGCTAGCGCAGTTCCCAGGCAAGACTGTACCCCGTGAATCAACTACACTATCGGGAGGCGAAAAGACGATAGCTGCCACTGTGTTCTTGCTTGCTCTTCAGTCGCTCAAGCCCTCGCCATTTTATTTGATGGACGAAGTAGACGCACATCTTGATGCCGAGAACACTGACAGACTGTCAAAGATTCTGCTTGAGCGCTCGAAGGATAGCCAGATAATCATGGTCACCTTGAAGGACTCTACTGTGGCCAAAGCACCTCTTATCTATGGCATCTACCCAAAAGAAGGAGTCTCACAAGTTGTGAAATATAAGAATCCTTCGCAGACGGCGCTTGCCCACTAAGCTAAAACAATCTGTAAATACCGAAACATAGCATATATAGACTATCTACATTGGGAACTAGCTTGCTGCAGCCCAAGAGGATGTTGATGTTGTCATTTGCAGTAATTGCCGCAATAGCGGTTGTCGAAGTTGTAGGTGGAATTTTAAGCGATAGCATTTCGCTTGTGAGCGACGCAGTGCATATGTTCACTGATGTGATGGCGATTGGGCTAAGTCTTTTTGCAATAACAATGGCGACAAGAAGTCATTCTGGCGCAATGACGTTTGGCTACCATAGAGCCGAAGTGATGGCTGCACTTGCAAACGGTGTAGCGCTAGCAGTAATTTCATTATGGGTGTTGTACGAGGCGTTTTTGCGAGTTATGTCGCCTCGCATAATAGACGCGCCATTGATGCTACTGACAGCAGGTATTGGTCTTGCAGGCAACCTAGCAGTGATGTTCCTGCTAAAGCACCACGCCGACAAGAGTATCAACATTCACAGTGCATTCATCCATGTTGTCTACAA
>DATDKS010000109.1:0-6366 GCA_036519825.1 Nitrososphaera sp.
GTATGGTTCGACCCATCTAGTACTGCAGCCATCCCGACCCTATTATATTAAGGATTAAGGTTGAAGGGTACCATAAATACCAGCTCGCACTGAGGACGAAAGAAGAGTTAGGGCGTGTGCATATGCATTTGTGTATGGGAGTCGATGACGATGTATAGATTCCTATTAAGGAGGACCATGAAGAGCAAGCGCCATCGTTCTACTTTGCCCACATTAATCCTGTCTTTTAGTCGCAGCTGAAATGCATAACCCTCATCTAAGGCCCGAGATCAGGCTTGATAGCCTTGAACCGCCTCAGATAACCAATTTTTATTTCTTGAAGTGGGCTGTTGGCCTAGAATTGAATTAAGGTTTTTCTCTCACGATGTTATTGTTCCTATCGATTAACTAGCAGCAGGGACCGCAATTACATTACTACTAGTAGGCCTACTATAAATCCGGCTTAACTCCATTCTTTCCTGTATAGCTTTATCCAGTTCTCTCTTGATTGTGATAATTTCTTGAGTCATCCTCATCTTGCTTTCAGGTTTGCGTTCAGCCATTGCAAAAAGGAGTTCTTGCTTGAGCATTTCTATATAATCGTCTAGTACTTTTACTGCCACTTCAAACTCTAAAGTCATAGGTCCTCCCTTTCTCCACTAACCATTAAGTTCTTATTGTATATAATGATGTTAGCATTTTATATGTGATAAATTATTAAAATAATATGTCTAGTACATTCATTTCTTTCTAATGATTGCTGGATGTCAAGCACTGCATGCAATTGTACTACCCCCACCACCGTAGGAGTGAGTATAGGTCCGCTGCTTCAAGTTAAGTTGGATTTGGAAAAATTGGAAGCTCAACTCAGTGGCTAAAAGCCTTTGAGAGGAGCTTTGCAGATTTTCTTCCCTCCTATCTTTGGGAGGAAACAACAAAGTAAGGATAATAGATAACATAATCAAGATAATAAGCGGTGCTCTAACCTTTGGTCTGTTTACGATTCCTTTGAGAAGGAAGTTGGAAAGAAAATATAATACATGATCGTTACCGTGGTCAATATTGATGGCTCTTATTCTTCTTCCTCCAGCGCACTGGTGATGGTAGTAGTCTGGTTTCCAGTAGGAGGAGCAGCACCATCACTACCCGTCTCAAATGGAAGAGGTCCACCCTTCCATTCCCACACTCTAATGTTGCCTCCCCTAGGAGAGAGTTGAGCTTGATTTATTCCTACCATGTTGTCATGGAATGCTAGCTGTCCGGTAGAGTTTGTACTGAAAAACACAACACCAGTTCCACTTCCTGTGCCATCAGGATTCATACGACTAATGTCAACAAAGGTGGTGGTAGCATACTCTTGTTCAGCTGCACCATCCTCCCCCTGAGTCACGATAAGACTTTGTCCTTTATCGATGACAAGACCGTTAGGTAGAATATTAACCGTGGTGTTTGCTGTCTGCTCAATCTATAGTCGTACCAGTAGCGTTTGGAGGCATTATTGTTACGTTGTTCACCGTTGATGTCTCAATGTATGTTTCATTGATTGGATTAACACTTGCAGTTTCAAATTCCACCATCATTAACAGCCGGCCCAAAAGAGCATTTGAAACATTGTTGTTGTTGTTATTGGTCTGTCACATCTCTTACTTCCTCTTGTTGTTATTGGATACCTGGGAATAGTTAGTGAGGAATGTGACATAAATGGTGTGATTATCAACTGTCAGCGACTTGTCAATTCCCCGGTTTTCACGTAACTCGTAGATTTAACGAGTTAATAAAAGATAGCTGGACTTAAAATCCCTTTGACAGTTAGTTAGTCCTTTATTCAGATATATCAGATGGAGGCAACAACAACATTCATGATTCGAACGATTTGTTTTAACAAAAACTATGAAGATGGTTGGGTAAGTCATAAATGTGATGCCTAAGTACCCATTTTCGGCGAATTTGTATTAGATGCATCCAGATGACCTAAAAGCAATATGGATTTGCCATGAATGCAGGACGCTATTTATTTTTCATAGTGATATTGAAGATCACAAGGATGTAAGCGGTCACAAGACGATTGAGAAGGTGACGATGATTTCACCAGAGGAGACATTGGCATAATGGATGTTACATGGCCAACGTAATGGAGGTGGTTGCTACTATGTCTTAGAAATCAAATAATTTGATTGTAATGACGACCCTTCTTCTTCTTCTTCTTTTATGAAAGCCACTTTTACAACTAACTATACTTTTACTCCCTTGGCCGTATTTATTGTACCTAGTATACGTATGCTGCCATGGAAAAAACAACCCAATCCACTATGGAAGTAGAAGAGACTGGAAGTTATCTGCAGCTCAGCTTCAGTCGAGCACCGAAAAAGAATCAGGAGTCTCTAGCACAGCTGGGAAAGCGATGGATGCAATGGCTCGACAAACATGGGGTAAGCTCTAAGATCTACTATCTCAACAGCAGCACCAGCACAACAACAACAAGCGAGGAGGTTCCTGAGGGCCTAGAAAGCATTGCAAAGATCCTTTCTGTTGGTGATGATGAGATGCTTGGCGTATCGCTGCAATTCTATAGAGATAAAGCCCACGCAGACGAAGTCTATTTAAAGATGATGCAAGACGAAACTTGTGGTGCAATTGGCAAGGAATTCAATGGTCTAGTCACCCCAGGAAAAGGCATGATCACAGATGGATTCAGCCGCCTTAGGGTGTAGTAGAAATCATAGTAGTAGCTTCAGCCGATGGTAGCACTGCTTTGGTTTCCCATCTTTTTTCTTCTTTAGTCAACAACAATAACCTTTCGACTCTGGTTCCTATCTGCTCAACTTCTGAGGTGCATTCTGTTAGCTGCCAGCGGCGACATATCAATCATTATTACATGATAATGGAGAGAGGTATGTACGTGCACATGTATGTGGGAGTGCAAAGATTATCGATGGCAGCTAGTTGAACAAAAATTAATAATGAGGGTTGGTCGCAATCCTGGAGTAGAGGAACCTCGGCTATTTCTACACCATTGTTATGATCTGTCTTTGTAATTTGAACAGCAGGAGCTGTATTATCTTGTAATGTAATTGTAAAGGACTTATCTTCTCTGTTGCCTGCCAAGTCTTCTCACCGTTGCAAGTTACCACAGGTTCATCTATTGTAAATATCTCGCCTGAGTGGTGGTCACAGCTAAGGTCTGTAGGTCAGTCTGCGTAGTCCTAGGCAGCCACATCTAATCAAAGGGTTGCTTAATTTGGACCGGTCGCTTCCTGCATAACATCTTGAGGTACTTTCTTCCAATCCATAAATTATTACTTACTATCCTTCACCATGGTTGGTGAGGATGAATAATTGACAACTATAAATTCACCAGGTTCTAACCAGACAGATAGTATTGTGGTAGTGCCTGGAAGGCTTGTGCCACCTTCGGTACCAAAACCCGTAAGAATACCGCCACAGATAATACCATCTCAGACACTCGGTCGTCATTTGTAATAGTTTGGGGACTTGTACTGGCTGTAACAGTAGTTAGACCCCGAGGATTCTAACCGTCGATCCCTATAATACAGGTATCTGTATTCGCGACCCATTTAAGAAATGCGTATGCCCCACTGCTTAATGTAACAGGAAGCAGGAGGTCTGAGCATCAGAGCAGCGGCAAAACTGCTGTCGCATACCTCCTGTGCTATATGGTAGCGATCTGGTCCTTATGATCTTGCCGGGGCTTCAACCGAGGCTCATCTGGACCTGTCAAGTGTCTTCACCGTCGCCTTCTCGTGCACTATCTCCGTCGCCATTGCCATCGCCAATATCACTATCATCTTCATCTCCTCTCACCTCATCGTCAACATTGTTATCATCGTCCTCTTCATCGTTTGCTCCACTATTGTCATCATTATCGTTATTATCGTCTCCTCCGTCTTCAGTAGTTTCAGCTGGTTGCGCTCCTTGTGCTGCTGATGGTTGTTCTACTTCCGGTGCTGCCATTAATTCAAATGAATCGAATATCTGCCCTACAGCTGGCGGCAGTGGTCGTAAACTGCCAAAGCCTATTGTCATTTCTGCAGCAGAAACAGGACCACCTTCATAAAAGATGGTATATCCCTTTGTCATCCATGGGAGAGGGGCTGTTGCATCAGTAGCAGTTGAAATGAGATATCCGCTTCTTGTTTCATTGGGAGCAGAGGTAGTGCTATAGGTCATTTCCACAAGCTTGGCTGGCACTGTTGTCATTGTTTCGTTTGTCTGAGGATTTGTAACATTCACTCTCATATCTGTACTGTTTACAATCTCGATGTCCCTGTAACCAACTTCTTGAAGCTTCTGTAGGTGATATGATAGAATGTTGTCATTTGTCAATATGTTGTCATTTGTCAATATGTTGGCATTGGTAGTCACGTTATTACCCACTTGGAGCCTATCGTCCAAATGTGGATACCGAACAATGTATATGGCATCGTTTTCAGGTTCTTCACAACTGAACGTATCGCTGCTACCACTTGCATTGGGAAGCGCTGCTTGTTGTCGTCGTTGCTCCCCCTCTGGGCAGAGTTGCGCTAGTATTCCATATCCTTGTGTTGCCTCCTCTAACAATACAGAGCCTGTATTATCCACATCCTGCATTACCCAGCCTTCTGGTACCTGTACACTGAAGCTATCACTTGCGCTTTGATAGAATGTTGTACTCTGGATATCTGCAGGTTGGCCGACGGTTGTTACCGCTTCTTCAGACTCTGCTGTATCGGTAGTATCATTATACTCAAAAATTAACTCTACATCTTCCCTGTTAAGCGGGTCGCCCGGTGGGAAGTACGTTACAACCATTCTGTAGTATCCGCTTCCCACCATTCGCTCATCAATGTCAAACTCCTCTTGTTTACCCGCTACAAAGCTGTAAGTAAACGCGTTATCTGGAGTTAAATCAGAGACTCCACGCTCAACTATTTCGCTTTGAGGATCTATTACTTCTATCCCCACAAAGGAACTCGGTTCCCGTTCCTCTACAGAACCGCTAACTGTAATTGTATCTCCTCTTCTGAAACTGTCGCCATTTAGCGTGGCTGTAAGACCTCCATCCGACTCCATTTGTTGCTCCCATGGGAGTTGTGCGTTAATTATCGTGAGATTGGAAGCCAAAAGCATGACAGCTATTGCTACTGCCGCTGTCAGCGCTATCGTGATTGACGGTGAAGTTAACAATAGTGAGGAATTGCCCATATGCCCAAACTGAATACATGATCAAGATCAAGATAAGGTTATAAAGTTCTGATTCTCTAAAAAGATTCTCCCGGCAATGAATTCGTGACAAAAGCAGCCGCTGGACACACCAACGCAGACGTGCATGATCATCCCGCCTCACCTTCACTGCTATCTTGCTTATAACTCGAGGATGCTCTGCATCCATTATGGTCAAGAAAGCAGTATGTTAATGTCTCTCATTTTACTTTCATCTACAAGATGGGAGCATTCCTGATGCAATACGAAGAAGGAGACACCGAAAGAACCTAGGTCTACGCTATTATCAAATAAAGAATCTGAGTGGTTTCTGAAAATATAAGTGTGAAACTCATTTGAGTAGTAGATGAAATGCAACATAAGAATCAAAGGTCAGTTGTTGCTTAAATGAGATATCCCTTTACTCGTTAAAATAACTTCATCTCTAATAGTGGTAGAAATGATAAGCAGCTTCGGTGCATGCTGAGAGCAACTTACCGAGTAGGTTAAGTTACAAATTCTTCGGTAAGGTAAAGGTCGGACGCTAGAATCTCACTCGAGGCTCCTTCTTTTCTGTCATTCTCACTATTGCCCCCCTCAAGCCTGCTTGAAGTGGGCTGCTGATGTATGTCGAAGACATTGCTGTTAGGCCATAGCCTTCAACTTGAAGGCCTTTTATTAGATTGGAAGGAGTACTCTGCCATTCATTACATTCTAAAATTACGCCCATTTCATTCAAACACTCACCTTTGGCTGCCCCTCTATAATAGTGAATTTTGTTCCTTCTTTTTGTGCTTTAACTTACAAACTTTAGGATTTGGATAACTTTAGCTGTCGTAGCAGGGTAACGGTGGTGGCAAAAATGACTTTTTCTTCTTCTTTTCTCACATTATAAATGCGATCCTGTCTTTCAAACTAACTCTTTTAGTCGTATCTATAGATTTCCTTGCAAATATCTACAGCCATGTGGATAATTCGCATTTGCCGAATGCAGAAAATCTAATAGAAACGTCTTCCGGGTTAGTTATGAATTTAACAGTATAAATACACTAAAAGAAGTACTGAGAAAGAAGAGACTAACTATGGTGAGAACTTTTTATAAAATATAAAATAGTGGAGATAAACACAATGATGTCACCTAAATTGGCGGTCTTAATGACCACATTAGCTCTAGTGGGAGCAGTTAGC